>NZ_LGTE01000012.1 GCF_001263415.1 Thermincola ferriacetica | reverse complement strand
GTTCCCGCATGTTTGAAGATGGCGAAGGCCGCCGGGAAGTCTGGTACTCAACTTATGTAGGGCGCCCCGGGATGTTGATAAGGGAGGTTAAATGTTTTCCGGAGCGGGGCTTAAATCGTCCATCGGTCCGCGAGCCGCGTAAGCGGGAGCGGTTATCCGATGGAGATTTCGCTCGGAGCGGAGGAATCATTTAACCTCCCCTTTTCCAATCTGCGGCACGCAACATATGCTGAGTGACCGGACGGGAGGCGGCCTGGAGAAATGCAACATGAGCCATCGAGTTCGGGAACACTGCCTGCCTGGCCAGGTTTTGCAGCACCAAGCTCCTTGGTAGCGGAGAACCTCCCCCACCCCTCCGTGGTTGAAGGAAGGTGTAGCCTTGGTGCAACAGTTGTTGCACCGGTACAGCGGCATCCGCAGGTAAACGGCTGTTTCACCGTGGCAGCGGTAGCCTTGAGAAGACAGCCTCACCTCACTTCACCAATATCAGTTGCTCATCGGTGCTAGGAAATGGTATAATGAGATATTATATATACAGACAAAATATCGGTAGGGGGTTTCACATTGATGGAAAGTGTTCGTGTCCGTTTTGCGCCAAGTCCCACAGGACCTTT
This sequence comes from Thermincola ferriacetica, assembly GCF_001263415.1. NCBI lineage: Bacteria > Bacillati > Bacillota > Clostridia > Eubacteriales > Thermincolaceae > Thermincola > Thermincola carboxydiphila. The sequence continues at coordinate 96,997 of NZ_LGTE01000012.1, read as the reverse complement.
ACATATTGGCGGCGCCCGTTCGGCGCTTTTTAACTGGCTTCTGGCCAGAAAATATAACGGGACAATGATCGTCAGGATAGAAGATACAGACTTAGAAAGGTCTAGCCGGGAATCAGAAGAAAATATTCTTAAGGCCCTTGAATGGTTGGGCCTGGACTGGGATGAAGGCATAGGAAAAGGCGGCAGCAACGGGCCTTACCGGCAGACAGAAAGGCTTGACATCTACAGGGAATATGCTCAAAAGTTGCTTGCTGCAGGGCAAGCATATTATTGTTACTGCACGGAAGAAGAATTGGAGGCCGAGCGACAGGCGCTGCTGGCCAAGGGAGAGATGCCCCGTTACCTGGGCAAATGCCGGCATCTGACGGAAGAGGACCGGGCCCGCTATGAGGCGGAAGGTCGTAAACCCGTTATTCGTTTCCGGGTTCCCGAAAACGAAAATATTGTGGTGCGGGACTTGGTAAGAGGAAACGTAGTTTTTGAGAGCAATGGCATAGGGGACTACGTAATAGTAAAGTCTGACGGGATACCTACCTATAATTTTGCCGTAGTCCTTGATGATGCTCTGATGGGTATTACTCATGTGGTGAGGGGTGAAGAACACCTCTCCAATACGCCGCGGCAGTTAATGATTTATGATGCTTTGGGTTTACAGGCTCCCCAGTTTGCTCATGTTTCTCTTATCTTAGGCAAGGACAGGAGCAAGATGAGCAAACGGCACGGGGCTACGGCCATCGAACAATATGAGAAGCTGGGTTATCTACCGGAGGCGCTGGTCAATTTCCTGGTCCTCCTCGGATGGTCTCCCGAAGGTGAGGAAGAAATATTTTCTCTTGAGCAATTAGTAGAACAGTTTTCTCTGGACAGGGTGGCTAAAAACCCCGCCGTTTTCGACCTGGATAAACTGAATTGGTTGAATGGTTATTACATCAGGCAGAGCCCTGTGGAAAGGATTGCTGCTATGGCGCTGCCTTACCTGAAGGAGGCAGGTTATGTGTCGGACCAGGTAACGGCCGATTCTGAATGGCTAAAGATGGTAGTTGCTTCGGTGCAGGAATACCTGTCTTACGTGGCGGAAATTACTGAACATGTGAAGATATATTTTAATGAAGACTTTGATTTTGAATCGGAAGAGGCTAAAAACATATTGCTTGACGAGGATTTTCCCAGAGTGGCGGAGCTGTTTAAAGAAAAAATTACCGCATTGGAAGAATTGACTCCGGAGACCGCCAAACAGATGCTGAAGGCCTTGACAAAAGAACTAAAACTGGGCGGGAAAAAGGTGTATATGCCTCTCCGGGTTGCGCTTACGGGGCAGACCCATGGTCCGGAGTTATTTTATATCATACCCATATTAGGTAAGGAAAAAGCCCTGGCCCGCTTGGCCTCAAGCCAGGCCAAGTTGTAATTGACAAGCAACTTTTAAACTGTGTATAATCTAAAGTAAGCATTTGTAAAACTGCGTAGAGAGAAAAATGGACTCATATCAAACCTAATAACTATGAAGGGGACAAGTACTCTTGATACAGTTTACAGAGAGAGGTTTGCCATGGGCTGGAAGCAACCTTAGACTTCAGGTCAGGATGAATGCGCCCCGGAGTTGCGCTGCCGAATTAAAGTAGGTTGTGCCGGTTGTGTCCGTTATCACACATAGTGCAGCTTTATTTTTGGCTGCCCGAGTGGGGCCTTAGGCCCAAGCAGTGTGGAACCGCGGAAATCCTCCGTCTCTGTAGGGAATGGAGGGTTTTTTTATTACAATGACTAATTTAGACTTTACAATTAGATGAAGGCAGGGAGGAAAAAATGTTTAGGCGTATAAGGAATGACATCAAAGTAATATTTGACCGGGATCCGGCGGCAAAAAGCCTGCTGGAGGTCATTTTATGTTATCCCGGCCTGCATGCCATTTTACTGCACAGGGTGGCTCATTACCTGTATAAGAAAGGGCTGGTGGTACTGCCACGGTTAATTTCCCAGTTTTCTCGCTGGCTGACGGGTATAGAAATACATCCGGGGGCCCAGATTGGCGATGGCTTTTTCATCGATCACGGTACAGGAGTGGTTATTGGAGAAACTACCATTATCGGCAACAATGTCACCATTTATCAGGGGGTTACCCTGGGAGGCACCGGAAAGGAAAAGGGTAAGCGCCATCCTACAATCGGCAACAATGTTGTTATCAGCGCCGGGGCAAAAGTTTTGGGGAACATCAAAATAGGGGATAACACCAAGATTGGGGCCGGTTCCGTTGTATTGCGGGATACTCCGCCGAATACTACGGTAGTCGGTGTGCCCGGAAAAGTAGTGGTACGCGAAGGTCTCAATATAGCCGATATGGACCTGGAATCCAAGATAGACCTGCACCATGACCAGTTACCGGACCCTGTTGCCGAAATGATGCTATGTATGCAGCGGAAAATAGCGCGCATGGAGCAAAGGATACATGAATTGGAGGAGGGGCAGAACAGGTATGACCATAAAGCTATATAATACCTGCACCAGGAAAAAGGAAGAATTCATCCCCAGGCAACCCGGGAAAGTAGATATGTATGTTTGCGGACCCACTACGTACAACCTTATTCATTTGGGTAATGCCAGACCTTTGATTGTTTTTGATACTGTCCGCCGGTACTTCGAGTATAAAGGTTACCAGGTTACCTATGTGCAGAACTTTACCGATATTGATGATAAAATAATTAACCGGGCTCGGGAGAAAAATACCGATCCTATAACCCTGGCCGCCAAATATATCAGAGAATATTTCAAAGATGCTGCGGCATTAGGTGTGCGGGAGGCGACCGTTCACCCCAGGGTCAGTGAGCATCTTGATGAGATTATTGAGATGATCCGGGGTATTATGAAAAACGGTTACGCTTACCAACTGGACGGAGACGTTTATTTTTCCGTGGAAAGTTTTAAAGGGTACGGCAAGCTTTCCGGCAGGTCCCTTGAGGATATGCAGGCCGGAGCGCGGGTGGATGTGGATACCAGGAAACGCCACCCAATGGACTTTGCCCTTTGGAAAGCGGCAAAACCGGGCGAACCGGCCTGGGACAGCCCCTGGGGAAAAGGCCGTCCCGGTTGGCACATCGAATGTTCAGCCATGGCCAATAAGTACCTGGGCATGGGGTTTGATATCCATGGCGGGGGCTTTGACCTGATTTTTCCACATCATGAAAATGAGATTGCCCAGGCGGAGGCCTATGCCGGCTGCGGCCCTTTTGCGCGTTACTGGATGCATAACGGTTTTATCACCGTCAACGAAGAAAAAATGTCCAAATCCCTGGGGAACTTTTTTACGGTCAGGGAGATTTTGGCCAAGTATGACCCGGAAGTTGTCAGGTTTTACATGCTTTCTACCCATTATCGGAGCCCTTTGGATTTTGACGATACCAAGCTGGAAATGAACAGGAAAAGCCTGAGCAGGCTGCACAATGCTCTCGATAATATTGAGAGTATACTGAAAACTAATAAATTCGGGGAAGTAGAAAACCCCGAATTGGAAAAGGCTCTAGCCGATTTGCTGAGAGCCCGGGAGAAAGCAGTAAGAGATTTCGAGGAAGCTATGGATGACGACTTTAATACTGCTTTAGCTATTGCTGTTTTATTTGATCTGGCCCGGGACAGCAATGCATTTATCCATGCCGCCACATCGGCAGGAGGCGACGCACTGCTTCAGGAGGTTAAAGGGGCCCTGCAACAGGTTTTTGATACTTTTATGAAACTTGGCCAGGTTCTGGGCTTATTTGAAAAAAGGGGAACCCAGGGCGATGCGGGCCTTGTTGACCGGTTGATGCAGATAATTCTCGACATCCGGAGCGAAGCCAGGGCCAGGAAGGATTGGGCCACCGCCGACGGAATCAGAAATAAATTAAATGAATTGGGTATAATCATTGAAGACAGCCCCCAGGGCGCTCGCTGGAAAAGAAAATAGGAGGGCTCAATGACAAAGGAATTAAAAACATCTCCGGGGCAAATGCCCGCCCTTGTTCTGGCTTATATAGGAGACGCCATCTATGAAGTATACGTAAGACAATATTTAATTAGTCGGGGATTAACCAAGGTCAGTGAACTGCACAAAAGGTCTGTTGCCTTCGTAAATGCAGCGACGCAGGCAAAGATAGTTCATGCTTTGGAAGGCAAGCTTGCTCCTGATGAAGTTGATGTGGTCAAACGGGGCAGAAACGCAAAGTCCGGTACCGTCCCCAAAAACATGGGAGTGATAGATTACCGGTACGGTACGGCTTTTGAGTCCCTTTTCGGTTATTTGTATTTGTGTCGAAAGACTAAGCGGCTGGAGGAGATTTTTGCTTTGGCTGTCAGGTTGGTTGAAGGGCAAGAATATGAAAAAGAATTCTTAAACGATGGGGAGGGTTTTGATGAAGGTAAAGCTGATTAATTACACCCCTGATCCCGACAAAACCGTGGCGGCAGCGGCGCGCCTCTGTTATTCCCCGATAGGGGCCGAAGATCTACTTGATAATTTTACCGACCAGGAAGTGGCTAAATTTTTAAATATATTGGTTCGGATGGGGCATTGGTCGCCCATTGAGCATGTTACATTCACTTTTGCCATCGAGGGGGTCAGTCGGGCTCTTTCTCACCAGTTGGTAAGACACCGGATCGCGTCCTATTCTCAGCAATCTCAGCGCTACGTTAAATTTGAGGACTTTGCATATGTTATCCCGCCCAGTGTAAAGAATAATCCCGAGGCAGAAGCCATTTTTACCAGGACAATGAAAATTATTAATGAGGCATATAAGGAACTGGCCGATTTAGTACACCATGAAGATGCGCGGTATGTCCTGCCAAACGCCTGTGAAACAAAGCTGGTTGCCACATTAAATGCCCGGTCCCTGTATAATTTTTTCCGGCACAGGTGTTGTGAGCGGGCACAGTGGGAAATACGGAAACTGGCCAACCTTATGCTGGCGGAAGTGCGTCGGGTAGCGCCCATTTTGTTTTCCAATGCAGGGCCCGATTGTATCACGCAAGGCATATGCCACGAGGGCAAGATGTCCTGCGGAAGGCTGGAGAAAATTAAAGCCGCTGAAAAAGGAAATTAGAGGTGCTTATTTTTGGACGATATAATCTATGGCAGAAACCCCGTTATAGAGGCATTGAAGGCTGAGCGACCCATAAACAAAATTCTGTTGCAGCATGGAACGACGAGAGCCGGTGACATTTTAAACCTTGCCCGGCAAAGAAAAATTCCTGTTCAGGAAACGGACAAACGCAGCCTTGATAAGCTGGTGCAGGGCAACCACCAGGGGGTTATCGCTCTGGTTGCCATGAAAGCGTACGCAGATATTGACGATATACTGGAAACGGCCCAAAAAAACGGGGAAGATCCTTTTATATTGCTCCTGGATGAATTGGAAGATCCTCATAACCTTGGCGCCATAATAAGAACGGCGGACGCCGTCGGAATACACGGTGTGGTTATCCCCAGGAGACGAGCAGTGGGGATTACCCCTGCCGTGGTTAAAGCATCTGCCGGAGCCGTGGAGTATGTCTCTGTTTGCCGGGTAACGAACCTGGCCCAGACTATTGAATATTTAAAAGAGAAAGGCTGCTGGGTGGTTGGAGCTGATGCCGCTGCGCCACAGAATCTGTGGCAGGCCGATTTGCAGGGGCCTTTAGCTCTGGTTATTGGTAGCGAAGGAAAAGGTATCAGCAGGCTGGTAAGGGAAAAATGTGATTTTCTTGTGCGGCTGCCGATGCAGGGGAAAATCGGCTCCTTGAATGCTTCCGTGGCGGCCGCGGTGCTTTGTTATGAAGTTTTGCGCCAGAGGCAAATGGGAGAGCGGTAATGGAGGACATTTTGATCATTGATGGCTATAATATTATTCACGCCTGGCCGGAATTGGCAGGCCTGATGGATAAAGAACTGGAACATGCCAGGGATAAATTGATAGATATACTGGCTGAATACCGGGTCTTGAGAAATTGCCGCATAATAGTTGTCTTTGATGCTCATTTGGTAAAAGGCGGCTTGGGAGGCCGGGAGACCCGGAATGGCGTGGAAGTAATTTACAGCCAGGAGGGAGAAACGGCCGATTCAGTAATTGAAAGACTTGTATCTATGTACATCAAGGAGGGCAGGGTTGCTGTGGCCACTTCCGACTGGTCGCAGCAAAGCTTTATCTTCGGCAAAGGGGCTGCCCGTATGCCGGCGAGGGAATTGGTCGAAGAGGTAACCAGGTTGACGGCGGAGAAGAAAGAAAAACTTCAGGAAATGGTTCATTCAAATGATCAACGGTTAGGTACAAGGTTGAATGACGATATAAAAGCAGTCCTGGAAAAGATTAGGCGACAGAAATGAAAATTAAAGAAAAAAGGTAGTAATTAAACTGTATTTTAATACTTAGAGCAGCAGTAATTTTTGCGGGGCAATGGGTTGACTATAGGGTAGTCATTAGGTATAATAAGTTATGTAAATTGGCTTGTCCCAACATATACAATCTCTGGCTAAATAATGGGTGGACCATAATTTTTACTTGCCGACATTGTTTTAATATTTAGGAAATTATACTTTGAGGTAAAATTGTGGATAACGTCAAAGCATGATTTCCGGATATCAACAAAAGTTTCCTTGGGGTTTGGATAGAAACTTTTGTTCTTTTTTGAAATTTACCTTTTAAATTAAATAACTGTTCTGATAGCTTCCTGTTATCAAGTGTATTTATGCTTAAGTTTTCCATCGGAAATCCCGATAATAGATTGGAATTTCTGAAAATCTAGAGCGGAGGCGATGAGATGAGTTTAAGTGCTCAGAGAGAAGTATTTGATACCTTCGATGTGATGTTGGACGAAGATATCGTGGAGTTTGCCAAAGAAGGTGATGATGCCGCTCTAGAATATTTGATCAATAAGTACAAGAATTTTGTCAGGGCCAAAGCTCGCTCATACTTCTTAATCGGAGCAGACAGGGAAGATATCATTCAGGAAGGCATGATTGGACTCTACAAAGCCATCCGTGATTTCAAATCGGACAAGCTTTCATCATTCCGCGCTTTTGCTGAGTTATGTATTACCAGGCAGATCATTACTGCCATAAAAACAGCTACCCGGCAAAAGCACATTCCTTTAAATTCTTACGTTTCCTTGAACAAGCCTATTTATGACGAAGATTCCGATCGTACTCTGCTCGACGTTATTTCCGGTTCAAAGATAACAGACCCGGAAGAACTGATTATCAGCCGGGAAGAATTTGACGATATCGAGGAAAAAATGGGTGAAATCCTTAGTTCGTTAGAATGGAAAGTGCTGATGTCTTACCTGGAGGGTAAATCATATCAGGAAATCGCCGTTGACTTGAAAAGGCATGTTAAGTCTATTGATAATGCCCTGCAGAGGGTAAAAAGGAAGTTGGAAAGATATTTGGAAAAAAGAGAAAACTAGTTTCTTGCTAAAAGTACAAAAATTGGCACTGAAAAAGCTATTGACCTAACGGCAGAAACATTGTATAATGAACTTTGTCAGTCGTCGAAATGCCGACGTAGCTCAATTGGTAGAGCAGCTGACTTGTAATCAGCAGGTTGCGGGTTCGAGTCCCATCGTCGGCTCCATTTATTTCGGAGGGATGCCCGAGTTGGTCAAAGGGAGCAGACTGTAAATCTGCCGGCTCAGCCTTCGAAGGTTCGAATCCTTCTCCCTCCACCATTAAAAAGTTCAAATTAAAAATATTTGCATAAATTTAATGCCTAATGTATAATATAGACCTAGGCATAATGTCGCGGGGTGGAGCAGTTGGTAGCTCGTCGGGCTCATAACCCGAAGGTCGAAGGTTCAAATCCTTCCCCCGCAACCAAATATAAAGTTAATGAATTGGCGGATTAAGTTTTACCGCTAATTTTTTAAGCTAAATTTTAGATGGATAAATAAATACATGCCGCTATAGCTCAGTAGGTAGAGCGTATCCTTGGTAAGGATAAGGTCACCGGTTCAATCCCGGTTAGCGGCTCCACTTGATGGCGGCGTAGCTCAGTTGGCTAGAGCATGCGGTTCATACCCGCAGTGTCCGGGGTTCGAATCCCTGCGCCGCCACCATTGTAGAGTTAATATAAACCTTGTGGTAAAGCCACAAGGTTTTTTTTGTTCCCTGTTTTTTTCTATAGCCAAGGAAGGAATTTTTTGAGGATACGTAGAATAAAAACAACTTAATAATCAAAATTTTCTACCATTAGAGTTAAACAAAACCAGGGAAATTACATAATTTAGCACTGTCCGGGTAAAAATGTTTTTTAGCTGGTTATTTGCTTGATTTTGGTATTTTGGCCTTGCCTGAAGGTAAAGGCTTATATAAAACTATAATAAAAACATTAATCAGTTTTTTAATCAAGGAGGAATAAGAGAATGGCAAAAGCAAAGTTTGAACGTACGAAACCCCACGTAAACGTTGGTACCATAGGTCACGTAGACCATGGCAAGACTACATTGACAGCGGCAATCACCACCATCCTGGCAACCCAGGGAAAAGCTGAAGTAAAGAAATACGATGAGATTGACAATGCGCCGGAAGAGAGGGAAAGAGGAATTACCATTAATACGGCGCACGTAGAGTACGAAACCGATGCCCGTCACTACGCGCACGTAGACTGTCCGGGCCACGCCGACTACGTAAAGAACATGATTACCGGAGCAGCCCAGATGGACGGGGCCATACTGGTAGTATCCGCAGCAGACGGTCCAATGCCCCAGACCCGGGAGCACATTCTGCTGGCCCGTCAGGTAGGGGTGCCTTACATTGTAGTATTCCTGAACAAGGCAGACATGGTAGACGACGATGAATTAATGGAATTAGTGGAGATGGAAGTGCGGGAACTGTTAAGCGAATACGAATTTCCGGGGGATGAGATTCCGATTGTGGCCGGATCCGCATTAAAAGCCCTGGAGTGCGGCTGTGGACAGAGGGATTGCAAGTGGTGCGGGGCTATTTGGAAACTGATGGACGAAGTAGATAGTTACTTCCCGACACCGCAGCGTGATACCGACAAACCGTTCCTGATGCCGATAGAGGACGTATTCTCCATCACCGGACGTGGTACCGTAGCAACGGGAAGGGTAGAGCGCGGAACAGTAAAAGTAGGCGACGAAGTAGAGATTATCGGTATGAGCGAAGAGCGTAAGAAGACCGTAATAACCGGAGTAGAGATGTTCCGCAAGCTGTTGGATCAGGCAGAGGCCGGAGACAATATAGGTTGCCTGTTGCGTGGTATTGACAGGAAAGAGGTAGAGCGTGGGCAGGTACTGGCAAAGCCGGGCACCATCAATCCGCACACCAAGTTTTTTGCCGAGGTATACGTACTGACCAAGGAAGAAGGAGGCCGTCACACCCCGTTCTTCAACGGATACCGTCCGCAGTTTTACTTCCGTACAACAGACGTGACCGGAGTAGTAAAGTTACCTGAGGGCGTAGAGATGGTAATGCCTGGGGACAACGTAAAGATGGACATTGAATTGATTACCCCGATTGCTATCGAAGAAGGACTCCGCTTCGCTATCCGGGAGGGTGGCCGTACAGTAGGAGCCGGTGTTGTATCAGCTATCAAAGAGTAAAAAATATTAAAGGTTGAACATGGGCTGTCCCAAACAGGGTTTGCTGACCAAAGTGGCTAGGGATTTTAATACCTAGCCACTTTTGCCTTCTATTATTTGGATAGGAAAAAGGATAGCCAATTTAAGGCTGGCGTAATGGCGCTTTTTAGTTGAAACGTTAAAGAAGAGTATGGTAAAATATAATCAGCATACTGATAATCAGCACACTGAGTTTATACAGATAATGATGGGAGAGTTGGCATTGTTTGACATTGAGAATAGTCTTGGTTTCCTGCTGGCCAAGTCTCATAAAAAGGCCTTTAATGAATTTAAAACGAGGTTGGAGCCATATAATCTTACTCCACCGCAGTTTGCGGCTATGGCCTTTCTATGGAAAAAGGACGGCATCAACCAAATTCAATTGGGTGAATTGATGGATGCTGACAGGACTACTATTGGAGGTATTGTGGACCGTCTGGAAAGGATGGGCCTAATCGAAAGAGCAATAAATCCTGTTGATCGCAGGGCCAGTATATTGTTTGTAACCGATAAGGGACGGAGTATGCAAGAAAAGTTGGAGTTTATTGCCGCTGAGTTTAATAACTGGCTGGGCCGTAAGTTTTCAGAGGAAGAGCTTGTAGATCTGAAAGCAAAACTGAAAAAAATACGTTACATTTAAAGGAGGGATGAATGGCTGCAATTGTCTTATCAATTGCCTGGTATTTTCGAAATAAAAAGGAGGGGTTTAGACAATGAAATGTTCCAGATGCGGTGATATGATCCCGGAGGGTGAAAGTTACGATTTTTATGGTCAGACGCTTTGTGAGGATTGTTATATAGGAGCTATCGAGCCGCCGCGGTCCTGTGATGTGGCGGCGGTACATTCCGCCAAGAAAAGCCGGGCTATAGCCGGGCAAACTGGAACGGAAGGGTTAACAGAGTTGCAAAAGGACATATATAATTACGTAAGGCGGCAGGGTAAAGTTACCAAACCGGAACTGGCCAAAAAATTCAAACTGGCCGAATGGGAGCTTGATAAACAATTTGCTGTTTTAAGACACTGCGAATTGTTGAAGGGGAGAAAAGAAGGAGATAAAATTTACCTGGTTCCTTTTGACGCCGAATAGGAGGTGGTTAGATGCCTGTTGATACGTTGAAAAAACTGGAAGAAAACCAAAAGAAGATTGCAGGTATGCTTCCTGATTTAATGGCTAACTTTAAGAAGGTACATGATGCAGCCCTTGCAGAAGGTGCGCTTACCAGTAGGGAGAAAGTATTGATTGGACTTGGCATCGCTGTTTCCAAGCAGTGCAGCTATTGTATAAGTAAGTACCTGAAAAGCGCTATCGACATGAATATTGAACTGCAGGAGATTATTGAGGCATGCGGGGTAGCCATCTTGATGAACGGGGGTCCGGGCGCAGCCTATACTTCTTTTGTTCTGGATACCTATGCCGAGCTGAAAAAAGAAATTGGAAGGTAATGTTTAAAAAGGCCCTTGGCCTTTTTAAACATTTAGAGGGAAATTTTAAAAACCGGTTATAAAAATATGGAAATACAGTTAAAATAACCTTATGTAAATATTATACATAATATTACAAACGTTTTTACCATATGTACAGCTCATAATTGAAAGTATTGACACGCCATTTGAATTATGATAAATTGTTAAGGTAACGGGCAAATTTAGGCCTTCAATTTTACTGCCTTGTTTTAAATAGTTTATTTTAATTTATTTTAATTTATTGGCTGATTGAACTGATATCAAGTTTATAAGCCGCAGTGTTTGGGAGGTGTATAAAATGAGAGTAGGTATTACCCTGGCTTGTACAACCTGTAAAAATAGAAACTACCAGACAAATAAAAACAAAAAGAACAATCCTGAAAGACTGGAAATCAAGAAATATTGTCCGACTTGTCAGACTCATACCGTGCATAAAGAAACCAAGTAATCAAACACGGGATTTTTGTTAAGGATGTGTGGGATAAATGGTGGAAGCCAAAAAAGTTCCGGATACCCCGGAGGATGTAAAAAACAAAAATAAAACAAAAAACAAAGTAGCCCAAAAACCTGCCAAGGAAGACAAGCCGGTAAAGGATGTTGCGAAAAAACCTGTGCCTAAAGGAGCTGCTGTTGTGGCTTCGGCCAATAAAGGCAGTTTTATTGCCAGGGCAAAAAAATTCTTGCGTGGCGCTTGGACTGAGTTGAAGAAGGTTAATTGGCTGGGCAGGAAGGAACTTGTTGCTTTTACCGGTGTGGTTTTAGTTTCCGTCTTCATTGTTGGATCGGCTATTTTTGTAGTTGACACTTTACTGAGTAAAATTCTATCCCTTGTAATCAAATAACTCTCGAGGGGGTGAGGGGCCAGCTTTTTTGGGTCCCTTGTGTTATGGAAAAACAGTGGTACGTTATACATACGTATTCCGGCTATGAAAATAAAGTGAAGGCAAACCTGGAAAAACGAATAGAGTCTATGAATATGGGAGATAAGATCTTCCGGATTTTAGTTCCCATGGAAGACGAAGTTGAAATTAAAGACGGGAAAAAGAAGGTTGCCAAAAGAAAAGTTTTTCCGGGCTATGTACTCGTGGAAATGATTATGACGGACGATTCCTGGTATGTTGTGCGCAACACTTCCGGTGTTACGGGATTTGTTGGCAGTGGCTCCAAACCGATCCCCCTTCATGAGGCAGAAGTTAAGCATATTCTCAGGCAAATGGGTGTTGAAGAGCCCCGGGCAAAAATCGATTTTGAACTCGGCCAAAATGTACGGGTTACTTCGGGACCCTTTGAAAATTTCATTGGCAGCATTGAAGAGATCTATCCTGATAAAGGCAAAATAAAGGTTTTGGTTTCCATGTTCGGTCGGGAAACTCCCGTAGAACTGGAATACGGTCAGGTAGAGAGGTTATAAGTTGCTTGTAAGTGGGAGGGTGTCAACACCCGTCTTACCACATTGTATATAAGGAGGTGGATAACATGGCAAAGAAAGTAGTCGGAATGATTAAACTGCAAGTGCCCGCCGGAAAAGCCACACCAGCTCCCCCTGTAGGACCGGCATTGGGTCAGCACGGGGTAAATATCATGCAGTTTTGCAAGGAGTATAACGAAAGAACGGCCAATCAGGCAGGCTTAATTATTCCAGTTGAAATAACAGTTTACGAAGACAGGTCTTTCACTTTCGTTTGCAAAACCCCACCTGCCGCGGTACTTTTAAAGAAAGCTGCCGGCATTGAGACTGCATCTGGCGAACCAAACAAGAAGAAGGTTGCCAAATTAGGTCGTGACAAGATAAGGGAAATTGCAGAATTGAAAATGAAAGATCTTAACGCTGTAACCATTGAAGCGGCTATGCGCATGATTGAGGGCACAGCCCGCAGCATGGGAATTGAGATTGAAGGTTAATTATTCCACTGATTGCGGCTTGGCCGTAACTGATTCAAGTGGGAGGATTATTCCGTTATTACCACGAGGGAGGTTTGTATAATGCCGAAACACGGCAAGAAATATCAAGAAGCTGCTAAACTGATTGACAATACTAATTTGCTTGAGCCAAAGGAAGCTCTTGAATTAGTTAAAAAGACTGCTCCGGCAAAGTTTGATGAAACCGTAGAAGTTGCAGTGCGCCTGGGAGTAGACCCAAGGCATGCAGACCAGCAAATTCGCGGCGCTGTAGTTCTGCCCCATGGAACAGGGCGGACCGCTAAGGTGCTGGTGTTTGCTAAAGGTGAAAAACAAAAGGAAGCTGAAAACGCCGGTGCGGATTACGTAGGCGCCGAGGACATGGTTGAAAAAATTCAGGGCGGCTGGCTTGATTTTGATGTAGTAGTGGCTACCCCTGACATGATGGGGACAGTCGGTAAGTTAGGCCGCATCCTCGGTCCCAAGGGTTTAATGCCTAACCCCAAAACCGGTACCGTTACTTTTGAGGTTGAGAAGGCTGTTAAGGAAATTAAAGCCGGTAAAATTGAGTACCGGGTTGATAAAGCCGGTATTATTCATGCGCCAATTGGTAAGGTTTCTTTTTCCGTCGAAGCGCTTACCGATAACTTCAATACGTTATTGGATGCCCTTATCAGGGCCAAACCGGCGGCAGCAAAGGGTACTTATCTAAAGAGTATTACCGTTTCTTCAACTATGGGACCTGGTATAAAGGTAAACCCATTAAAAGTTACCAAATAATTTCTTGACCTGTATTTCACAAAAGAGTATAATGATTTTTGTACAAATTAATACCTTACAGGCTGTAGACAGTTGGTGCCATATGGCATAATGGACAATAGTCCGCCACCCGAGGCTTGGGAACAGTACAATCTACTTGTGCCTTCCAGCTTTCGGTGTGCCTGCCGAAAGCTTTTTATTTGTGCCTTGTAGTCTTTATTGCTTGCAGCCGTAGGTAGCTAAAGGAGGTGTATCTATGGCCAGACCTGAAAAAGAAGCCATTGTCAGCATGGTCAAAGAAAAACTGCAGAATTCTCAGGGAGCAGTGCTTACAGATTACCGCGGCCTTAATGTAGCGGAAATTACTGAGCTGCGTAACAAGCTCAGGGAAGCCAAAGTTGAATTCAAAGTCATTAAAAATACTTTGACCAAACGGGCAGCCGACGAACTTGGCATTGAAGGGTTAGATCCATACTTGGAAGGGCCCACGGCTATTGCTTTCGGTATGGAAGACCCGGTAGCTCCGGCCAAAATTTTAGCGGACTTTGCCAAAACCCACAACCAATTAGAATTAAAGGTGGGCATCCTTGACGGCAAAGTAATCGATAAAGCAAAAATCAAGGAACTGGCAGAACTACCGTCCAAAGCAGAGCTTATTGCCAAAGTATTGGGCGGCATGAGTTCACCGTTGTATGGTTTTGCAGGTTCTTTGCAGGGAATATTGCGGAACTTTGTGTATGTACTTAATGCGGTTAAAGATAAAAAAGCTGCCGAAGCATAAAATGGCCGAAATAAAAGGGTTTGCAAATTAAACTATCAGATGAAATTAAATATTATTAAGATGAATATAAGGAGGAATAACCATGTCTAAAGTAAATGAGATTTTAGAAGCTGTAAAAGGCTTGACTGTTCTGGAATTAGCTGAATTGGTAAAGGCTTTTGAAGAGGAATTCGGTGTTACTGCTGCTGCTCCTGTAGCTGTGGCCGCAGCTGCCCCCGCTGCTACCGGTGGCGCCGCTGCTGCTGCTGAAGAGAAGACTGAATTTGATGTTATTCTGGCTTCTGCCGGTGACAAAAAGATCAACGTTATCAAGGTGGTCCGTGAAATTACCGGTCTTGGCCTGAAAGAAGCCAAAGAGCTGGTTGACGGCGCTCCCAAGCCCGTAAAAGAGAAGGTTGGCAAGGAAGAAGCCGAATCCATCAAGGCTAAGCTTGAAGAAGCAGGCGCCACTGTAGAACTTAAGTAAATTCAAAAATAAAAAAGGCACTCATTTTGAGTGCCTCAATTCATTATAGCTTTAACATGTTGACACCTGCAATGTGTGTAGGCCATAAGGATCTTTCCTTTGAGAAACCTTATGGCCTATGCCGTCACTATAGAGAGCTTAAATATGGTGATGTTAATTAAGGCACTCTTCTTGAGTGCCTTACTGGACGTATGGGAAAGTATAAATCAAATATTGGCTGTTCTTGACATTTGACACAAAATGTGTTACCATTATACAATGCTATCGTGTTCGGACGTAACCCCTTGCCATTATAAGGATTATGTCTGAAAGATGCATAATATGTCTGCTTTAAGGGAAGAATAGATTGATGCCTGAGGATTTATTTTACAATTCCCAAAATTAAATCAAAGAAAAGTAAAGCGAGGTTTTTCTTAAGCCTTGCTTTTAAATGTTTGAATTTATTTTTTTCAAGGGGTGAAGCTCTTAATGGTCTATCCGATAAAGGTGGGAAAACGGGAGAGATGGAGTTATGCCAGGATTAAAGAAGTTCTCGACATGCCGAACCTGATAGAAATTCAGCAGAACTCCTACGACTGGTTCCTAAAAGAGGGTTTGCGGGAAATGTTTTATGATATTTCCCCGATCCAGGATTTTACTGGCAATCTGATTTTGGAATTTGTCGATTATACTCTCGGCGAACCCAAATATTCAGTAGATGAATGTAAGGAACGGGACGTAACCTATGCAGCTCCGCTCAGGGTAAAAGTTCGCCTAATTAACAAGGAGACCGGGGAAGTAAAGGAACAGGAAGTATTCATGGGTGATTTTCCCCTGATGACAGAAAAGGGAACTTTTATTATTAACGGAGCGGAACGGGTTATCGTCAGCCAGTTAGTTCGTTCACCCGGCGTTTATTTTTCAGAACAGATTGATTCTACAGGTAAAAAACTTTACAATGCCACTATCATTCCTAACCGGGGAGCCTGGTTGGAACTTGAAACTGATGCCAATGACAATATTTTTGTGCGTATTGACCGGACCAGAAAGCTGCCTGTTACCGTATTAATCAGAGCTTTGGGCTATGGTAGCAACGGTAAAATTCTTGAGTTGTTCCAGGACGATGAAAGAATTAGGGCGACCCTGGAACGTGATAATACTGATTCTGAGGAAGAAGCTTTGGTTGAAATATATAAGAGGCTTCGTCCGGGCGAACCTCCCACTGTTGAAAGTGCGCGTTCGCTCCTGGAGACTTTGTTCTTTGATCCGAAGAGATACGACCTGGCTAATGTGGGTAGGTATAAATTAAATAAAAAACTGAAATTGGATGTACCACCTGAGGTACGGAATCTAACCAAAGAAGATATCGTTGCTACTGTGGCCTATACCCTGAAATTGATGGATGGGGAAGGTAAAGTGGATGATATCGACCATTTAGGCAACAGGCGCTTGCGGTCTGTCGGGGAATTGCTACAGAACCAGTTCCGCATAGGGTTATCCAGGATGGAACGGGTTGTGCGTGAAAGAATGACCATTCAGGACGTAGATGTCATTACACCCCAGGTATTAATTAATATTAGACCCGTAGTGGCGGCCATCAAGGAATTCTTTGGCAGCAGCCAGCTATCACAGTTTATGGACCAGACCAACCCCTTGGCTGAATTAACGCATAAGAGAAGGCTTAGTGCCTTAGGACCCGGCGGTTTGAGCAGGGAACGGGCAGGCTTCGAAGTTCGTGATGTTCACCACTCCCACTATGGACGTATGTGCCCGATAGAAACGCCGGAAGGTCCCAACATTGGTTTGATAGGATCTCTCAGTACATATGCGCGGATTAACGAATTCGGTTTTATAGAGACTCCATATCGCAAGGTTGACAAGGAAAAGGGCATAGTTACCAATGAAATAGAGTACTTAACGGCAGATGAAGAAGATAATTTCGTGATTGCCCAGGCCAACGCTCCTCTGGACGAAGAAGGAAGGTTTCTGACCGATAAGGTTAATGCCAGACATGGCCATGAGATACTGAAGGTTCCCGTTGACCGCGTTGATTATATGGATGTTTCTCCTAAACAAGTTGTCAGTATCGCTACTGCGTTGATACCATTTCTCGAAAATGACGATGCCAACAGGGCATTGATGGGCTCAAACATGCAGCGGCAGGCTGTTCCGTTGCTACGGACTGACGCTCCTTTGGTTGGAACGGGTATGGAATATAAGGCCGCCACCGATTCCGGTGTTGTCGTCCTTGCGAAAAGAAGTGGCGTAGTAACTAAAGTCACTGCCAACGAGATTAGAATAAAAACCGATGATGGAAACGAAGATGTTTACAAATTATTGAAGTTTACCAGGTCTAACCAGGGGACTTGCATGAACCAAAAACCGATTGTCGTAAAAGGCGCTAGGGTTGAAGCAGGTGAAGTTATTGCGGACGGACCTTCTACGGACCTGGGAGAACTGGCTCTCGGCCGTAACGTATTGGTTGCTTTTATGCCCTGGGAAGGTTACAACTACGAAGACGCTATATTAGTCAGTAAAAAACTTGTCAAAGAAGATTATTTCACCTCTATTCACATAGAAGAATATGAATGTGATGCCCGTGATACCAAATTGGGTCCCGAAGAAATTACCAGAGATATACCCAACGTGGGCGAAGAAGTGCTGAAAGACCTTGACGACAGGGGCATCATCAGAATAGGTGCGGAAGTAAGGCCAGGCGACATTCTTGTCGGTAAAGTTACTCCCAAGGGAGAGACGGAGCTTACTGCCGAAGAACGCTTGTTAAGGGCAATTTTTGGTGAAAAAGCAAGGGAAGTTCGCGATACTTCCCTCCGGGTACCGCATGGCGAATCCGGCAAAGTTGTTGACGTTAAAGTATTTTCCAGGGAAAACGGCGATGAATTAGCCCCCGGTGTTAACCAACTGGTGCGGGTTTATATTGCCCAGAAAAGGAAGATATCCGAGGGTGATAAAATGGCAGGTCGTCACGGTAACAAGGGTGTTATCGCCCGTATTTTACCGGAAGAGGATATGCCGTTTATGCCTGACGGAACTCCGATTGAAATAGTGCTTAATCCACTGGGTGTTCCTTCGCGGATGAACTTGGGTCAGGTTTTGGAGACTCATTTGGGTTGGGCTGCCAAGACTATGGGTATTTATATGGCAACACCTGTTTTTGACGGGGCAACAGAAGAGGATGTATTTGAAACACTGCAAAAAGCCGGTCTGCCTACTACCGGAAAGACTATACTCTACGATGGACGAACGGGAGAGCCCTTTGATAACCCCATAACTGTCGGATATGTTTATATGCTGAAATTGGCCCACCTGGTAGACGATAAAATTCACGCCAGATCAACAGGTCCCTATTCCCTGGTTACCCAGCAACCGCTGGGTGGTAAAGCGCAATTCGGTGGGCAAAGGTTCGGGGAGATGGAGGTCTGGGCCCTCGAAGCGTACGGTGCTGCCTACACTTTGCAGGAGATTCTCACCGTTAAATCCGACGATGTGGTTGGCCGGGTTAAGACATACGAAGCTATCGTAAAAGGCGAAAATGTACCTGAACCCGGTGTTCCTGAGTCCTTCAAAGTATTAATTAAAGAATTGCAGAGTTTGGGCTTGGATGTGAAGGTTCTTTCCGAAGAAGATGAAGAAATTGAAATAAAAGAAGTTGAGGATGACGTTAGCGAAACGGCCAAGGAACTGGGCCTGGATATTGAACATCCCGATGACGGGCCGCAGGATGAACCTGAAGAAGAGGAAGAGGAAGAAGACACGCTGGATGACGATTTTGATGCCAGTTTCATGGATGACGATTTCGATTTTATAGAGGAAGACTAGTCAACTTACCAGGCGTAATCAAGTTAGTATTACGAGAATACTTTGAAGGGAGAGAGGCCCTTGTTAGATGTAAACAATTTTGACCGGATGCGGATTGGTTTAGCTTCTCCGGAACAAATCAGGGCGTGGTCCAGCGGGGAAGTTAAAAAACCTGAAACCATAAATTACCGCACTTTGAAGCCTGAAAGGGACGGGCTTTTCTGTGAACGGATTTTTGGTCCCACCAGGGACTGGGAATGCCACTGCGGAAAATATAAAAGGGTGCGGTACAAAGGCATTATTTGTGACCGTTGTGGTGTAGAGGTAACCAGGAGCAAGGTCCGCCGGGAAAGATTGGGCCACATCGAGTTGGCAGCGCCGGTTTCCCATATCTGGTATTTTAAAGGTATTCCCAGCAGAATGGGTTTGTTATTGGATATGTCGCCCCGTTCACTGGAAAAGGTTCTATACTTTGTTTCTTACATAGTAATAGACCCGGGTGATACTCCGTTAATGAAAAAGCAGCTTTTGACGGAGAATGAGTACCGGGAATACAGGGAAAAGTACGGTAATTCTTTTAAAGCAGGTATGGGAGCGGAAGCTATCAAAAAGCTGCTCGAAGAAATTGACCTGGATGCTCTCGCCAAGGAACTGCGACAGGAACTACGTGAGGTAACGGGGCAGAGAAGGGTCAGAGCTATCCGCAGGCTGGAAGTTGTGGAAGCTTTTAGAAAGTCGGGGAACCGCCCCGAATGGATGATTTTGACGGTAATTCCGGTAATCCCGCCGGAATTAAGACCAATGGTCCAACTGGATGGTGGGCGTTTCGCAACTTCCGATTTAAACGATTTATACAGGCGAGTTATTAATAGAAACAACCGGTTAAAGAGGTTGCTTGATTTAGGAGCTCCCGATATTATAGTCAGAAACGAAAAGAGGATGCTCCAGGAGGCTGTTGATGCCCTGATTGATAATGGCCGGCGCGGACGCCCTGTTACCGGACCGGGCAACCGTCCGTTAAAATCACTGAGTGATATGCTCAAGGGGAAACAGGGGCGTTTCCGCCAGAACTTGCTGGGTAAGCGGGTTGACTACTCGGGTCGTTCTGTAATCGTGGTAGGACCGGAATTGCAGTTGCATCAGTGTGGTCTCCCCAAAGAGATGGCCCTGGAATTGTTTAAACCCTTTGTAATGAAGAAACTGGTCAATGATGGCCACGCTCATAATATAAAAAGCGCTAAGAGAATGGTGGAGAGGGTGCGCCCGGAAGTATGGGACGTACTGGAAGAAGTTATTAAGGAACATCCTGTGCTGTTAAACAGGGCGCCGACCCTTCACCGGCTTGGTATCCAGGCCTTTGAGCCGGTATTGGTAGAAGGACGTGCCATCCAGATCCACCCGATGGTATGTACAGCTTATAACGCAGACTTTGACGGTGACCAGATGGCGGTGCACGTACCATTGTCTGCCGAGGCGCAGGCTGAAGCGCGTTTGTTGATGCTATCGGCCCATAACATCCTGAATCCAAAAGATGGCCGACCGGTAGCAATACCGACTCAGGACATGGTACTTGGTTGTTACTATCTGACCCTGGAGAAGGATGGAGCAAAAGGGGAAGGTAAAGTCTTCAAGGATGTTAACGAAGCCATTATGGCCTATGAGACCGGTTCCGTTGACCTACATGCCAAGGTGAAAATCAGAATTGGCGGCCAACTTGTAGATACTACTGTCGGTCGGGCTATCTTTAACGAGGTAATACCTGAAGAACTCAGGTTTATTAACGAAGTTGCCAACAAAAAAGTTCTTGGCAATATCGTAGCCAAGGCATACCGCGAACTGGGATATTCAGCAACGGCCAAGATGCTTGACGGTATAAAGAGAACCGGCTACAAATTTGCTACCCGGGCCGGAGTAACGATTGGTATTGAAGATATAACCATTCCTGCAGAAAAGAAAGAGATTTTGGCTAATGCGGAAAAAAATGTAGAGCTGGTAGAACAGCAGTACAGGCGGGGTTTGATTACCGAAGAAGAAAGATACCAGAAGGTTATCGGTATCTGGAACGAAGCTACGGACAAAGTGACCGGCGCCCTGTTGAAGACGTTGGATAAATTTAACCCTGTATATATGATGGCTACATCCGGCGCCCGGGGTAATATCCAGCAGATTCGTCAGTTGGCTGGTATGCGGGGTTTGATGGCCGATCCGTCCGGTAGGATTATAGACCTGCCGATTAAAGCGAATTTCCGTGAGGGTTTAACGGTATTGGAATACTTTATCTCCACCCACGGTGCCAGGAAAGGTCTTGCTGATACGGCTTTAAGGACAGCAGACTCCGGCTATCTGACCAGGCGTCTCGTTGACGTAGCTCAGGATGTTATTGTAAGGGAAGAAGACTGTGGCACCACAAACGGAATTGTGGTAGAAGAAATCAAGGATGGCTCTGAAACCATAGAAAACCTGGCAGACCGGATTATTGGCCGGGTAGCCGGTGAAGATATCTTACATCCCGAAACGGGAGAAGTACTGGTACGTTATAACGAAGAAATCAATGAAAAAATCGCAGAAGCTATCATTAATGCCGGTGTCAAGAAAGTAAAGATAAGGTCTGTTTTGACCTGTAAAACCCGTTATGGTGTATGCAAAAAATGCTATGGCAGAAACCTTGCTACGGGACGTCAGGTAGATATAGGTGAGGCGGTAGGCATTATTGCTGCCCAGTCCATCGGTGAGCCGGGGACCCAGCTGACAATGAGAACCTTCCATACAGGAGGTGTGGCAGGTGACGATATTACGCAGGGTCTGCCAAGGGTTGAGGAACTTTTTGAGGCCCGGAAACCCAAAGGCCAGGCTATAATTACGGAAATCAGCGGTACTGTAGCCATTCAGGAGGTTAAAGGCCGTAGGGAAATCGAAGTTACCAACGCAGATGGGGAAAAACAGTTATATCAGATTCCTTATGGCGCCAGAGTCAGGGTCAAAGACGGAGATTATGTGGAAGCAGGGGATGAACTTACGGAAGGTTCCGTTAACCCGCACGATATGCTGAAAATAAAAGGTCTAAAGGGAGTTCAACTGTATCTGGTACATGAGGTACAAAGAGTATACCGCCTGCAGGGAGTTGACATTAATGACAAACACATTGAAGTTATGGTTCGCCAAATGCTGCGCAAGGTGAAAGTAGAAGACCCTGGCGATACAGACCTTCTGCCCGGTGGTTTGATAGATGTCTTCGATTTCGAAGAAGAGAACGCGAAAATTATTGCCAACGGCGGACAGCCGGCAACGGCGAGACCGGTGTTGTTAGGGATTACAAAAGCTTCACTGGCTACAGATTCGTTCCTGTCTGCCGCTTCCTTCCAGGAAACGACAAGGGTATTAACAGAAGCAGCTATTAAAGGTAAACTGGATCCGCTCCTTGGGCTGAAAGAGAACGTAATTATTGGAAAGTTGGTACCGGCGGGAACTGGGATGTCAAGATACAGAAATATAATAGTGGAACCAAACGAAAAAGAAGAAGATTTGAAAAATCTTGACAGCGCTCAGTAATAATGATAATATAAAAAAGTGTCTGGATTCCAAGGAGGTTGATTTCATGCCCATCAGCGGTTTGGAGAGCGCCAAGTCTAAAACCGTTGGCACTAAACAAACTCTGAAAGCCCTTAATAAGGGCCTGGCAAAAAAGGTGTTTGTTGCCTCTGATGCAGACCAGCATGTAATAAAACCGGTACTTCAACTTTGCCAGGAAAAAGGGGTTGAAGTTGTTACCGTTGATTCCATGAAAGCCCTGGGCAAAGCCTGCCACATTGATGTGGGATGTGCAGTGTGTGCTATAACTGAAGAGTGATACTGGGGTTTGTTTACAAAATAATGTTTTGTACTTTGCCCCTTGCGCCGGTAAGGGGCAAAGTTATTGTATTTTTTGATTTTTAAGGAAGGAGGTGTATATATGCCTACGATTAGTCAGCTCGTTCGTAAAAGCAGGCAAATGGTTGAAAAGAAATCCACTGCACCTGCCCTTAAAGAATGCCCTCAGAAAAGAGGGGTATGCACAAGGGTTTATACTACTACACCCAAAAAGCCCAATTCTGCCCTCCGCAAAGTTGCCAGGGTAAGATTGACAAATGGTATTGAAGTAACCGCATATATCCCGGGCATTGGTCATAACTTACAGGAACACTCGGTAGTGTTGGTAAGGGGTGGCCGGGTTAAAGACCTTCCCGGTGTAAGATATCATATTGTTCGCGGCGCATTGGATACCGCCGGTGTCCAAAACAGAAACCAGGGACGTTCCAAATACGGCGCCAAGAGACCGAAAGCCAAATAATTTAATCTAAAAGCGAAAATCCTGCAAAGGGGGGGAAGTTATTGCCCAGAAGAGGTTCTGTTCCTAAGCGCGAAGTACTGCCTGATCCGATATACGGCAGCAAAGTGGTAACCAAATTGATTAATCAAATTATGCTCGATGGCAAGAAAAGTATTGCAGAGTCTATCTGTTATAATGCCTTTGACATTGTCAAAGAGAAAACCGGTAAGGATCCTCTAGAAGTATTTGAGCAGGCTTTAAAAAACATTATGCCGGTATTGGAAGTAAAGGCTCGCCGGGTCGGTGGCGCCAACTATCAGGTTCCGGTGGAAGTGCGCCCTGAACGCAGGCAAACATTAGCATTGCGTTGGCTTGTGAACTATGCCCGTACTCGCGGCGAAAAAACCATGGATGAAAGATTAGCTGCTGAAATTATGGATGCTGCTAATAACACAGGTGGAGCTGTGAAGAAGAAAGAAGATACCCACAAGATGGCCGAGGCCAATAAGGCGTTTGCGCATTATCGCTGGTAGTTATACCTGTGGTTCTTGTGAACTTCACCTCATGACAGAAAGGGGGAAAAATACTTGGCTAGACAGTTTGCTCTAGAGAAAACTCGTAATATCGGTATTATGGCCCATATCGATGCAGGTAAAACAACAACCACTGAACGGATTTTGTTCTACACCGGTCGTGTGCATAAAATAGGTGAAGTACATGATGGAGCTGCCACCATGGACTGGATGGTTCAGGAACAGGAGCGCGGAATTACAATAACGTCGGCTGCTACTACCTGCCAATGGAGAGGTCACCGTATTAACATAATAGATACACCAGGGCACGTGGACTTTACTGTAGAGGTGGAAAGGTCTCTCCGGGTGCTGGACGGAGCCGTGGCGGTCTTTTGTTCAGTAGGCGGAGTGGAACCGCAGTCCGAAACTGTATGGCGTCAGGCTGACAAATATGGGGTTCCAAGAATAGCCTTTATCAACAAAATGGACAGGGTAGGCGCAGACTTTTTCCGCGGCCTGAATATGATCAGGGAACGCTTAGGGGCTAACCCCGTAGCGCTACAAATACCCATTGGCAGTGAAGACCAGTTCAAAGGTGTGGTTGACCTGGTCGAAAACCAGGCGATTATATATACCGATGATTTGGGAACCCAAAGTGATAAAACGGATATTCCTGAAGACTTGAAAGAAATTGCGGCGGAATATCGTGAAAAACTTATTGAGGCAGTTGCGGAAACCGATGAAGAATTAATGATGAAGTATTTAGAAGGCGAAGAGCTAACGGTAGAAGAAATAAAAAAGGGTATCCGCAAAGGGTGTATTGCAGTAAAACTCATTCCTGTTCTTTGTGGATCCGCATTTAAAAATAAGGGAGTGCAGCCTCTGCTGGATGCGGTTGTAGATTATCTGCCTTCGCCGTTGGATATACCTGCTATCAAAGGGACCAATCCTGAAACCGGTGAAGAGGATAAGAGAGTTGCCAGCGACGATGAGCCTTTCTCTGCGTTGGCCTTTAAGATTATGGCTGACCCCTACGTTGGCAAACTGGCGTTCTTCAGGGTATATTCAGGAGTCCTGCAGTCCGGTTCCTACGTATTCAACTCAACCAAAGGCAAAAAGGAAAGGATCGGACGGATTCTACAAATGCACGCAAATCACCGGGAAGAAATTTCAGAAGTTTGCACCGGAGATATTGCGGCGGCAGTTGGTTTAAAAGATACCAGCACCGGCGACACCCTTTGTGATGAAAAGGCGCCGATAATTTTGGAATCCATGCAGTTCCCTGAACCTGTTATTGCCGTGGCTATTGAGCCGAAAACAAAAGCTGACCAGGAGAAAATGGGTCTGGCTCTGTCCAGGCTAGCGGAAGAGGACCCGACTTTCAGAACATACACTGATCCCGAAACCGGACAAACAATTATCCAGGGTATGGGCGAGCTGCACCTGGAGATCATTGTTGACCGGATGCTCAGGGAATTTAAAGTGGAGGCCAATGTCGGCCGACCCCAGGTTGCGTACAAAGAAACTATCAGAAGCAGTGTTAAAGCGGAAGGTAAATTTATCCGCCAGTCCGGTGGACGTGGCCAGTACGGACACGTTTGGGTTGAGTTTGAACCGCTTGAGCCCGGTCAGGGATTTGAATTTGTCAATAAGATCGTCGGCGGTGTTGTCCCCAAGGAATACATCGCCCCTGTTGAGGCCGGTATTAGAGAAGCTATGGAAAATGGTATTCTGGCTGGATACCCAGCCATTGATATCAGGGCAACTCTGTACGACGGTTCATACCACGATGTAGACTCGTCGGAAATGGCATTTAAAATTGCCGGTTCTCTGGCCTTCAAAAACGGCGCCGTTAAAGCCAACCCGGTACTTCTGGAGCCGATTATGAAGGTTGAAGTCGTGGTACCCGAAGAATACATGGGTGACGTTATGGGCGACATTAACTCCCGCCGTGGTCGTATCGAAGGAATGGAGCCCAGGGGTAATTCACAAACCATCAGAGGGTATGTACCTTTGGCAGAAATGTTTGGTTATGCAACAGACCTTCGTTCCAGAACGCAGGGTAGAGGAACCTATACTATGCAGTTCAGTCACTATGAAGAAGTGCCGAAAAACATTGCCGATGGAATTATAGCCAAGCGGCAGGGCTCATAAAAAGTGGCCTGAGACCGTTTAAAAGGAAACAACCACTATTAATATATTGCTTTTACAGGTAAAGAGAACTTTAAATTTAAATGAATACCAATTAGATTTCAAGGAGGAATAAGAGAATGGCAAAAGCAAAGTTTGAACGTACGAAACCCCACGTAAACGTTGGTACCATAGGTCACGTAGACCATGGCAAGACTACATTGACAGCGGCAATCACCACCATCCTGGCAACCCAGGGAAAAGCTGAAGTAAAGAAATACGATGAGATTGACAATGCGCCGGAAGAGAGGGAAAGAGGAATTACCATTAATACGGCGCACGTAGAGTACGAAACCGATGCCCGTCACTACGCGCACGTAGACTGTCCGGGCCACGCCGACTACGTAAAGAACATGATTACCGGAGCAGCCCAGATGGACGGGGCCATACTGGTAGTATCCGCAGCAGACGGTCCAATGCCCCAGACCCGGGAGCACATTCTGCTGGCCCGTCAGGTAGGGGTGCCTTACATTGTAGTATTCCTGAACAAGGCAGACATGGTAGACGACGATGAATTAATGGAATTAGTGGAGATGGAAGTGCGGGAACTGTTAAGCGAATACGAATTTCCGGGGGATGAGATTCCGATTGTGGCCGGATCCGCATTAAAAGCCCTGGAGTGCGGCTGTGGACAGAGGGATTGCAAGTGGTGCGGGGCTATTTGGAAACTGATGGACGAAGTAGATAGTTACTTCCCGACACCGCAGCGTGATACCGACAAACCGTTCCTGATGCCGATAGAGGACGTATTCTCCATCACCGGACGTGGTACCGTAGCAACGGGAAGGGTAGAGCGCGGAACAGTAAAAGTAGGCGACGAAGTAGAGATTATCGGTATGAGCGAAGAGCGTAAGAAGACCGTAATAACCGGAGTAGAGATGTTCCGCAAGCTGTTGGATCAGGCAGAGGCCGGAGACAATATAGGTTGCCTGTTGCGTGGTATTGACAGGAAAGAGGTAGAGCGTGGGCAGGTACTGGCAAAGCCGGGCACCATCAATCCGCACACCAAGTTTTTTGCCGAGGTATACGTACTGACCAAGGAAGAAGGAGGCCGTCACACCCCGTTCTTCAACGGATACCGTCCGCAGTTTTACTTCCGTACAACAGACGTGACCGGAGTAGTAAAGTTACCTGAGGGCGTAGAGATGGTAATGCCTGGGGACAACGTAAAGATGGACATTGAATTGATTACCCCGATTGCTATCGAAGAAGGACTCCGCTTCGCTATCCGGGAGGGTGGCCGTACAGTAGGAGCCGGTGTTGTATCAGCTATCAAAGAGTAATTATCCGGTTTATAATAAACAAGGAGCTTGAGTATCACAGCCATGAGGCTGTGGTACTTAACTCTCCTCTTGATATTTAGGAAATTATGCTTTGAGGTAAAATTGTGGATAACCTCAAGGCATGATTTCCGGATATCAACAAAAGTTTCCTTGAAGTTTCAATAGAAACTTTTGTTCTTTTTATGTATAGGGTACAAAAAAAGACGCTCTAATTAGGCGGACTTGCTGAAAGCGATGAAGTGAAAGGTTGCTAAGATTTGCTTAGGGAATTTTCACGGAGAAGTCCGGAAAAATATCGGGCGAAGGAGGTTAAAAAATGAGTAAACAAAAAATTAGAATCAGACTTAAGGCCTATGATCATAAAATTCTTGACCAATCTGCGGAGAAAATAGTGGATACTGCTAAAAGAACCGGTGCGGGTGTTGCCGGACCTGTACCCCTACCCACAGAAAAAAGCATATACACAATTTTAAGATCTCCTCATGTTAACAAAGATTCACGGGAACAGTTCGAAATGAGGATTCATAAAAGGTTAATCGACATACTGGAACCTACACCTAAAACCGTCGATGCACTTATGCGTCTGGACTTACCGGCTGGTGTTGACATAGAGATAAAGCTGTAATGGGCAGTGGCCGGTTAGTGGCTAGTACGGCCGCTGGCGGCAAGTAATAATGTGTCGTAAGTCAATTCAGGTGGAATCAGTTCTGAGTTGACCGCTGGACGAAATTAGGAGGTGGCAATAAATGTCTAAAGGAATATTGGGTAAGAAGATTGGCATGACCCAAATTTTCAATGAACAGGGCGAAGTATTACCGGTAACAGTGGTTGAAGCCGGTCCCTGCGTCGTTGTACAGAAAAAGACCGTGGAGACTGACGGTTATAATTCTATTCAATTGGGCTTTGGTGAAAAACGCGAAAGTTTATTGACGAAACCGTTGAAAGGGCACTTTGCCAAGGCTGGGGTAAAACCCATGAAGTATTTAAAAGAATTCAAAGTGGTAAACATAGATGATTACCAATTGGGTCAGGAAATCAAAGTCGATATTTTTGAAGCCGGAGAACGTGTTGACGTAGAGGGTACCTCAAAGGGTAAAGGATTTGCCGGTACCATAAAAAGATACAACTTCCAGCGGGGACCCATGGCCCATGGTTCCAAAAGCCACCGCAGGGTAGGTAGCGCCGGAGCAAAAGGCCCGGCCAGGGTATTTAAAGGAACCAAGAGGCCCGGTCATTTGGGGGCAGAAAAGGTTACAATACAGAACCTGGAAATAGTCAAAGTTGACCCTGAGCGCAACTTGCTTTTAATAAAAGGAGCAATTCCGGGGCCCAAAGGCTCTCTGGTAGCGGTAAAAAGCAGCGTAAAAGCTAAATAGGTAATGGCAGGAAAGGAGGATTAGATATGCCTAAAGTAGCTTTATATAATATCAAAGGAGAACAGGTTGGCGAGATTGAGTTAAAAGACGAAGTATTTGGCATCGAACCAAACGAAGGATTGGTCCATGATGTGGTAGTAATGCAGTTGGCTAACCGTCGCGTTGGAACGGCATCCACCAAGACCCGGGCCGAAGTTAGCGGAGGCGGGCGCAAGCCCTGGCGGCAAAAAGGCACCGGCCGTGCGCGCCACGGAAGTATTCGTTCTCCTATTTGGAGAGGCGGCGGTATTACATTCGGACCCAAACCGAGGTCGTTTAATTATACAATGCCTAAAAAAGCCAGAAGGCTGGCTTTGAAATCCGTCCTGTCTTCTAAAGTGTCCGATGGCAACATTATTGTTTTGGATACCTTGGAAATGGCCCAGCCAAAGACTAAGGAAATGGCTGAAATCCTGAACAGGCTGAAGGCGAAAAAAGCAGTTGTTGTTACTGCCGATGTTGATCAAAACGTAATCAAATCGGCACGTAATATCCCTGGAGTTACACCATTGACGGCCAGTGGACTGAATGTATATGACCTCGTGAACCATGAAAAACTGGTGATTACCAAAGATGCGGTAGCCAAGGTTGAGGAGGTGCTGGCATAATGCGTAACCCCAGAGATATTATTAAAAGGCCGGTGATATCCGAACGAAGCATGGGCCTTTTGGAAGAGAACAAATATACTTTTTACGTGGACCCAAAAGCAAATAAGTTAGAAATTAAACACGCAATTCAAGAATTATTCAATGTCACTGTAGTAAATGTAAACACCATGAACGTAAAAGGGAAGACCAAGAGAGTCGGAAGATTTGTCGGGAAAACCCCGAATCGTAAAAAAGCAATTGTCACCCTGAAAGAAGGCGACAAGATCGAAGTATTTGAAGGAGTATAACAATGATTCCTAGGTAAAGGAGGGAACAAATGTGGCAGTTAAGAAGTTTAAACCAACATCACCCGGTAGACGTTTTATGACTGTGGCCGATTTTTCTGATATTACTACCGACCAGCCCGAAAAATCACTATTAGAGCCTTTGAAGAGCAAGGCCGGGCGTAATAACCAGGGCAGGATATCGGTGCGGCACCGTGGTGGTGGACATAAGAGGATGTACAGGATTATTGACTTTAAGCGGGACAAAGACGGAATTCCTGCAAAAGTTGCCACTATAGAATACGATCCGAACCGCACTTCCAGGATAGCCCTGTTGAATTACGCAGATGGTGAAAAAAGGTATATTATCGCTCCTCTCGGGTTGAAGGTGGGCGATGAAATTATTTCCGGACCTGATGCCGATATTAAGACCGGAAATGCCCTGCCCCTGAAAAACATTCCGGTTGGTACCGTTATTCATAATGTGGAGTTAAAACCCGGAAAAGGCGCTCAGTTAGTCCGCTCAGCAGGGGCGGCAGCCCAACTAATGGCTAAAGAGGGGGATTATGCACATGTCCGTATGCCGTCCGGAGAAGTTCGCCTGATCCATGTAGATTGCAAAGCAACCATCGGGCAGGTTGGCAACCTTGAACATGAAAACATTACCATTGGAAAAGCCGGACGGGCTCGTTGGTTAGGCAGAAGGCCTACCGTGCGCGGTGTTGTTATGAACCCTGTCGACCACCCGCACGGCGGTGGTGAAGGCCGTTCTCCGGTTGGGCGTAACCCGGTAACTCCCTGGGGTAAACCTGCTCTTGGAGCGCGTACACGGAAGAAGAAGCCTTCAGATAAAATGATTATTAAGAGACGGACTAAGTAACAGTCCTGGCTAAAACATCGGGAAGGGGGTACATTAATGGCAAGGTCATTAAAAAAAGGACCTTATGTAGAGCCCAAGTTATTAAAAAAGATTGAAGAAATGAATGCAAAGAACGAGAAGAAAGTCATTAAGACATGGTCCCGCCGTTCTACCATTTTCCCACAAATGGTAGGTCATACCATTGCTGTGCATGACGGCCGGAAGCATGTGCCGATATATATCACCGAAGAAATGGTCGGCCATAAACTCGGCGAGTTTGCACCGACGAGATTTTTTAAGGGCCACGGTGCTCACACCGAGCGTTCTACGGCTCTGAAATAGCCGAAGGGAGGTATTCAAATGGAAGCAAAAGCTGTTGCTAGATATATACGAATTTCCCCCAGAAAGGCGCGTCAGGTAGTGGACCTTATCAGAGGGAAATCGGTAAAAGAAGCACTTGCTATACTTAAGTTTACCCCGCAGAAGGCAGCGGAAGCTATTGAAAAAGTTGTCAAATCCGCGGCAGCTAATGCGGAGAATAATTTTGAAATGGATAAAGACAGTTTATATATTTCTCAGATTTTTGTAGACCAAGGTCCGACCTTAAAGCGTTATAAACCCAGGGCCATGGGTAGAGCGGATTTAATGCGTAGAAGAACAAGTCATATTACCGTAGTAGTTAAAGAGAAAAAGGAGGGATAATGCGTGGGGCAGAAGGTACACCCTAAAGGCCTGAGAATCGGAATTATTAAAGACTGGGATGCTAAATGGTATGCTGAAAAGGACTATGCCGATTTTTTGCTCGAAGACATAAAGGTGCGTGAATACGTCAAAAAGAAATTATACGCTGCCGGAATATCTCGGATTGAGATCGAGAGGGCTGCTAATAGACTAAAACTGACTATCCACACTGCTAAGCCAGGTATTGTAATTGGGCGGGGCGGATCTGAAGTTGAAGCCCTGAGAAAGAGCCTGGAGAAGATGACCGGGAAGCAAGTGAGTGTAAATATTGTTGAAGTTAAGGTTCCTGAGCTTGATGCCCAACTGGTTGCTGAAAACATAGCGGCACAATTGGAAAGACGGGTTTCTTTCCGTAGGGCTATGAAACAGGCTGTTTCTCGTACTATGCGGATGGGCGCTCAGGGCATTAAAATTGCCTGTTCCGGTCGTTTAGCCGGTGCAGAAATGGCCCGGACGGAATGGTACAGTGAAGGCAAAGTTCCTTTGCATACTTTAAGGGCAGATATTGACTACGGATTTGCAGAGGCAGATACTACTTATGGAAAGATAGGTGTAAAAGCTTGGATTTACCGTGGGGAGGTCCTTCCCGAGGTAAAGACTAGTGTTGCAAGCGAAGGAGGAGAATAGAATGCTGGTACCTAAAAGAGTTAAACACCGTAAGCAGCAGAAGGGCCGCATGAAGGGAAAAGCAAAAGGCGGAACCCAAATCGCCTTTGGTGAGTATGGACTTCAAGCTCTGGAACCTGCTTGGATCACAAATAGACAAATCGAAGCTGCGCGGATTGCTATGACCAGGTACATTAAACGGGGCGGTAAAGTATGGATCAAGATCTTCCCCGATAAGCCCATAACAGCCAAACCGGCTGAGACCCGGATGGGTAGCGGTAAAGGGTCGCCTGAATACTGGGTAGCAGTAGTAAAACCTGGACGGGTTATGTTCGAACTGGCCGGGGTCAGTGAGGAAGTTGCCCGCGAAGCAATGCGCTTGGCTGCCCATAAGTTACCGATTAAAACAAAGTTTATAACTAGACAAGAGATGGGTGGTGACGCTAATGAAAGCTAAGGAAATCAGGGAGTTATCCACCGAGGAACTGGTGCGCAAAGTGGATGACTTAAAAGATGAACTTTTTAAATTACGCTTTCAATTAGCCACTGGGCAATTAGAAAACCCGATGAGAATAAGAGAAGTACGCCGTTCAATTGCGCGGGTGAAAACCATACTTCGGGAGAGAGAACTTCAGGCCCAGCAAGGGTAATCGGTGAAAAGCCAAGAAAGGGGGCAAAAGCACAGGTATGGAAAGAGGCGCCAGAAAAGTACAAATCGGCAAAGTGGTAAGTGATAAAATGGATAAAACTGTTGTTGTGGCTGTTGAGACATTGGTCAGACACCCTTTGTACGGTAAAATTATAAGAAGAACCAAAAAATATAAGGCTCATGATGAGGAAAATGCCTGTAGGATTGGTGATAGGGTTAAACTGATGGAAACAAGACCGCTCAGCAAGGAAAAGCGTTGGCGGGTAGTTGAAATTTTAGAACGCGAAGAACAGATATAGCATTCCCGCATTTGAAAGGAGGGCACTAGCATGATTCAGGCAGAAAGCAGGCTAAAAGTAGCTGACAACACTGGAGCCAGAGAACTGCTTTGTATCAGGGTAATGGGTGGTTCGTATCGCCGCTATGCCAGTGTAGGCGACATTATTATTGCTTCTGTTAAGGATGCAACACCAGGCGGCGTTGTTAAGAAAGGCGATGTTGTCAAAGCCGTTGTTGTTCGGACAAACAAAGAAATAAAACGGCCTGACGGTTCTTATATCAAATTCGATGAGAATGCAGCCGTTATAATTAACGATGCCAAGAACCCCAGAGGGACTCGTATTTTTGGACCCGTAGCGAGAGAATTGCGGGAAAAGGATTTCATGAAAATTGTATCTTTGGCGCCAGAAGTACTGTAGTGGTACCGGAAGAAGAGCTGATGTCAATAAAGTCAGGAGGTGGGTACTTTGGCTAAGAACAAGATCCATGTGAGAAAGGGAGATACAGTCGTTATCATATCAGGGGATGAAGCTGGACAAAAGGGCAAAGTGTTAGAGGTCCTTCCCAAGGAAAACCGTGTTGTTGTGGAGGGGCGTAATATAGTAAAACGCCACACCAGACCTACACAAAAATTGCCTCAAGGTGGGATTATTGAAAAAGAAGCCCCGATTGCCAGTTCCAATGTAATGATATACTGTCCAAAATGCGACGGTCCCAGGAGAATAGGCAAGCAAATTCTTGAGAATGGGAAAAAGATCAGGGTCTGCAGAAAATGTGGAGAAACGCTGGATAAGTAGTTGCGGAAGGGGGGTAACGTTTTATGGCCAGACTTAAGGAATTGTACTATAAGGAAGTAGTTCCAAAACTTAAGGAAAAGTTTCAATATAAAAACATTATGCAGGTCCCCAGGTTAGAGAAGGTCGTAATTAACATGGGCGTTGGCGATGCTATTCAAAATGCAAAGGCTATCGATGCCGCCGTCAATGACCTGTCTTTGATTACCGGACAAAAACCTGTTGTAACCAGAGCCAAAAAGTCCATCGCCGGCTTCAAACTGCGCGAAGGTATGCCTATTGGCTGTAAAGTTACACTGCGTGGAGATCGGATGTATGAATTTGTCGATAAACTTTTGAACATTTCTTTGCCGCGGGTAAGGGATTTCAGAGGGGTATCCTCTAAATCTTTTGACGGAAGAGGCAACTATACCCTGGGCATCAAGGAACAGCTGGTATTCCCCGAAATTGATTACGACAAGATTGATAAGGTCAGGGGCATGGATATTACCTTCGTCACCAGCGCTAAAACCGACGAAGAAGCTCGTGAGCTCTTAAAGCTTTTAGGCATGCCCTACAGGGAATCTTAAGAACAAAAGGGGGGAACGACGTGGCAAAAAAATCGATGATTGCCAAGGCAAAAAGAACACCCAAGTTTTCAGTCCGGGCTTACAATAGATGTAAAATTTGTGGCCGGCCGCATGCATATATGAGAAAGTTCGGGATGTGCCGGATTTGTTTTAGGGAAAGAGCATACAGAGGAGAAAT
This sequence comes from Thermincola ferriacetica, assembly GCF_001263415.1. NCBI lineage: Bacteria > Bacillati > Bacillota > Clostridia > Eubacteriales > Thermincolaceae > Thermincola > Thermincola carboxydiphila. The sequence goes on along the minus strand of NZ_LGTE01000012.1, from coordinate 62,998 downwards.
TCCCGGCGTGAAAAAAGCAAGTTGGTAAGATAGGAAGGGGGTAGTTAATAGTGGTAATGACAGATCCTATCGCAGATTTCCTTACCAGGATTCGGAATGCCGTTATGGTAAACCATGATAAGGTAGAAATTCCTGCTTCCAAGGTGAAAAAAGCAATCACTGAAATTTTTAAGGAAGAAGGGTTTATTAAAGACTGCGAATTTATTGATGACGGTAAGCAAGGCATCATTAGGATATATCTGAAGTATGGCGATAACCGCGAAAAGGTTATTACAGGCCTGAAAAGAATTAGCAAGCCCGGTCTGAGGGTTTACGCAAAGAAAGATGAAATACCCCGCGTATTAGGTGGTTTGGGCGTAGCCATTATTTCCACCTCGCAAGGCATCATGACTGATAAACAGGCCAGAAAGCTGGGGTTAGGCGGAGAAGTTCTCTGCTATATTTGGTAGGAAAAAGGGACGCAGATTTTGAACGGATATTGATAGGAGGTGTGGACATGTCCAGGATTGGTAAGCAGCCTGTAATTATACCTCAGGGAGTGGAAGTAAAAGTAGACGGTAATGTAGTGACCGTAAAAGGGCCTAAAGGCCAGTTGGTAAAAGAATTCCACAAAGATATGTTAATTACCGTCGAAGACAATAAAATAGTTGTGCAAAGGCCTTCTAATGAAAAAGTGCATAGATCGTTGCACGGTTTAACCAGGACACTGGTAAGCAATATGGTAGACGGAGTGACCAAGGGGTTTCAAAAAGAACTGGAATTATCAGGCGTTGGTTACCGGGCGGCAAAGCAGGGAAATAAGCTGGTTCTTACCGTTGGTTATTCTCATCCCGTAGAAATGGAGCCGCAGAATGGCATTGAAATAGAAGTACCGGCAGCTAATAGGATTGTTGTCAAGGGCATTGACAAGGAAACTGTAGGCGCTTTTGCTGCGAAAATTCGTTCTGTAAGAGAACCTGAACCTTATAAGGGTAAAGGAATTAAATATGTTGATGAGAGAATTCGCCGTAAGGTTGGTAAGACCGGCGGTAAAAAGAAATAATTAGGCTCCTGCCGTATTGAATATAGCAGATTAGCGGACGAAAGGAGTGAGCAATTTGTTCAAACAAGTTGACCGTAAAGCTATCAAGGCAAAACGTCATCTGCGAGTACGCAAGAAAGTTTTTGGCACCCCGGAACGCCCTAGGCTGAGCGTATTTCGGAGTCTCAATCATATATATGCTCAGATCATTGATGATACAAAAGGGCACACCATTGTGGCCGCTTCAACCCTTGAACCTGAACTAGGTAAAAGCTTGAGCTCAAAAAGCAATGTGGAGGCGGCTCAGGCGGTTGGTAAAGCAATTGCCGAAAAGGCTCTGGCCAAGGGAGTAAAGCGGGTTGTATTTGACCGGGGCGGACATATCTATCACGGAAGAATCAAGGCCCTTGCCGATGCGGCAAGAGAAGCAGGGCTGGATTTTTAATCCCAGGAAGAAGGAGGGGAAATAATGTCATTAATTGATGCCAGTAAATTGGAACTGACCGAAAAAGTTGTCAATATAAACAGGGTAGCGAAGGTTGTAAAAGGTGGACGCCGTTTTAGCTTTAGTGCATTGGTAGTTGTAGGCGACGGAAACGGATACGTAGGTGCCGGTCTGGGAAAAGCCAGCGAGGTGCCTGAAGCTATTCGGAAAGGCATAGAAGATGCAAAAAAGCACCTGATTCATGTTCCTATTGTTGGAACTACAATTCCCCATGAAGTTATTGGTCATTTTGGCGCCGGTAAAGTTTTACTAAAGCCTGCCGCTCCCGGTACCGGAGTTATTGCAGGTGGTCCGGTAAGGGCAATCCTGGAACTGGCCGGAGTCCGGGACATTCTTACAAAGTCGCTGGGTTCCAATAACGCCAATAACATGATTCATGCAACCATGGATGCTCTGAAGAACTTAAAAAGAGCAGAGGAAGTTGCCAGGCTTAGGGGAAAAACTGTTGAAGAGCTCTTAGGTTAGGAGGGGAACTAAATGTCTCAGAAGTTGAAAATAACTTTGGTGAAGAGTGTTATCGGCACTCCGGAAGACCAAAGAGCAACAGTTCGTTCATTGGGACTCAAAAAGGTTAACGCTTCTGTTAGCCATGACGATACTCCACAGATCAGGGGAATGATAAAGAAGGTTTCTCACCTGGTAAAAGTAGAAGAAGTATAATCTGAACAGGCAAGGAGGTGTCGTTTCGTGGAATTACACAACCTGAAACCGAATGCCGGGGCCAGGAAGAGCCCAACCAGGAAAGGAAGAGGTATTGGTTCCGGATTAGGCAAAACAGCAGGACGGGGACACAAAGGACAAAATGCCCGTTCGGGCGGCGGCGTAAGACCCGGATTCGAAGGTGGCCAAATGCCTTTGCAGCGGGCTGTTCCCAAGCGCGGGTTTACCAATGTTTTTGCCAAGAAATTTGTAACTACAAACTTGGATAAATTGAATAAGTTTGCAGATGGCACAGTGGTAACACCGGAATTGATGAAACAGGAAGGTATTATCAGTTCAATCAAGGACGGGGTCAAAGTATTAGGTAACGGAAACCTGGAGAAAAAATTGACTGTCCAGGCCCATGCTTTCAGTAAATCCGCTGCGGAAAAAATTGCTGCGGCCGGCGGTAAAGCTGAGGTGATTTAATTTGTTTGAAGCTCTAAAGAGTTCCCTTAAGCTGGGAGACCTGAGGAAAAAAATCCTCTTTACCTTGGCTATGTTTGTGGTTTTTCGAATCGGGGCCCATATACCGGTACCCGGCATAAACCACACAGCCATTGAGCAGCTCATCAAGGGCGGAGGTTCGCTCCTCGGATTTTTTGATGTTATTTCGGGGGGCGCCTTTAAAAGATTTTCCATTTTTGCCATGAGTATTACCCCTTATATTAACGCATCGATTATTATGCAGTTATTAACGGTTGTCATCCCCAAGCTGGAACAGCTCTCCAAGGAAGGGGAGGAAGGCCGGAAAAAGATTACCCAATATATTCGGTACGGAACGGTAGTTTTAGGTTTTGTTCAATCCCTGGGAATGGCGTTTACTTTAAGGGCAGCCGGAGCCTTGGAGAATCCGAGCTTTGGTTCTTACATGATTATTGCCATCACCTTGACCGCCGGGACTGCCTTTCTCATGTGGCTGGGTGAACAGATTACTGAAAAAGGCATTGGCAACGGTATATCATTAATAATTTTTGCCGGTATTGTGGCCGGAATTCCGGGCGGGCTCTACAATATTTATGAGGCTGTTCGGGTTGGAACGGTCAATCCGTTGAGTGTTGTACTGCTGGTAATCGTAGCTGCTCTGGTTATAGCAGCAGTAGTGGCCGTAAACGAAGGTCAAAGGCGGATACCTGTTCAGTATGCGAAAAGGGTTGTCGGTCGTAGGGTCTACGGTGGCCAGAGCACCCATATTCCCCTGAAGGTTAACCAGGCCGGGGTTATACCGATAATTTTCGCATCATCAATATTAATGTTTCCTACTACCATTGCAAATTTTTTCCCTAATAATGCTTTTTCTAAGTGGATAAATTCGGTGTTTGCATGGGGTAGTGTATCGCACAGTATAATGTACGCTTTATTGATAATTTTCTTCACATATTTCTATACTGCCATCACTTTCAATCCGATGGATGTTGCAGATAACATGAAAAAATACGGAGGGTTTATACCCGGACTCAGACCGGGACGCCCAACTGCCGAGTATTTAGATAAAATACTGACAAGGATTACGTTGTCCGGAGCCGTCTTCCTTGCATTGATCGCTATTCTGCCGGCCATTATCCTAGGCGCTACCAAAATACCGAATATTTACTTTGGCGGCACCAGTTTGCTGATCGTTGTTGGGGTGGCTTTGGAGACCATGAAACAGATTGAATCCCATCTATTGATGCGTCATTATCAGGGCTTTATGAAATAATTACAGGAGAGGGTTTTCAGTGATTTATTGCAAATCCGAACGGGAAATTGCCTATATGCGTGATGCGGGCAGAATAGTTGCTCAAACGCATCAGGAAGTCCAAAAAGCCCTCAAACCAGGCATTACAACCGGTGAACTGGACAGCATTGCCGAAGACTTCATCAGAAGTAAAGGGGCTAGGCCGGCATTTAAAGGATATATGGGATTTCCGGCATCTATTTGTGCCTCTGTAAATGAGCAGGTAGTACATGGTATTCCCGGTTTAAAAAAGCTGGAAAACGGTGATATTATTAGTATTGACATTGGTGCGGAAATAAATGGATATTATGGGGACAGTGCAGTTACTTTACCCGTTGGAGATTGTTCAAAAGAAGCATTGGACCTGATCAGGGTAACAGAAAATTCCCTATATGAGGGAATCAGTAAAGCCCGGAAAGGTAACCGGTTGTCCGATATATCTCATGCCATTCAAAGCTGTGTGGAAAGCCATGGTTATTCTGTTGTACGCGATTATGTAGGTCATGGCATAGGGAAGAACATGCACGAAGAGCCGCAAATTCCCAATTTCGGCAAGCCCGGAAGAGGTCCAAGGCTGATGCCAGGGATGACTTTGGCCATTGAACCGATGGTTAATCTGGGCACATTTGAAGTTATGACTCTGGAAGATAATTGGACAGTTGTTACCAAGGATAGAAAGTTATCTGCTCATTTTGAACACTCTGTTGCCATTACCGAAGATGAACCAGTGATCTTGACTTCAATATAATCCCGTTTTATTTCCCTGATGCAAACATACGGGAGGTGCTCATATTGTCTCTTAATGAGCCGGGGATAGGGCAACTTGTGAAATCTAAGGCAGGCCGTGATAAAAAGAGATTCTTCATCATTTATGACGTCCTGAATGAGGCCTTTGTTCGGGTGGTGGACGGAGACTGTAGAAAAGTGGAAAATCCCAAGAAAAAAAACCTTAAGCATCTGCAATTATATCCCGTAATTGCTGATGGGATAAAAGCCAAACTTGCCCAAGGGAAAAAGGTTGACGATGCTGAGGTAAGAAGGGCTATTGAAGACTTGGTAACCGGTCTCGAGTAAGAGAGGTCGAACTAAGGAGGTTGGTTGACCTAATGTCAAAGCAGGATGTAATTGAAGTCGAAGGGACAGTTATAGAACCACTGCCGAACGCAATGTTCAGAGTGGAACTGGAGAATGGACACAGAGTTTTAGCGCACGTTTCCGGAAAAATTCGTATGAATTTTATAAGAATTTTACCGGGTGATAAGGTGACCGTTGAATTATCTCCCTATGACTTGACGCGTGGGCGAATCGTATACCGGTACAAGTAAGCAGCTTAGGCCGGAAGGAGGACATTGAAATGAAAGTCAGACCGAGTGTGAAACCCATTTGTGAAAAGTGCAAGATAATAAAACGTAAAGGCAAAGTAATGGTAATTTGCGAGAATCCAAAGCATAAGCAGAAGCAGGGATAAGTTGTCACGGAAAACTATACTTACATTGGAATGACGGAGGTGTAATTTAATGGCCAGGATAGCAGGTGTTGATTTGCCCCGGGACAAAAGGGTAGAGATTGCTTTAACCTATATTTTTGGCATAGGCCGCCCGACTGCCAATCAAATTTTAAGTCAAACAGGGGTAAATCCTGATACCAGAGTTCGGGACCTAACTGAAGAAGAAGTTGCTAAGTTACGTGAAGTAATTGATAAAAACTACAAAGTTGAGGGTGACCTTAGAAGAGAGATTTCTTTAAACATTAAGCGGCTGATGGAAATTGGCTGCTACCGGGGATTGCGCCACCGTAGGGGACTGCCTGTACGGGGCCAAAGAACTAAGACCAACGCCCGGACACGGAAAGGACCGGCTAAGACCGTTGGCGTAAGGCGTAAGAAATAAGTAAAGGGGGAAAGAGTGGATGGCACGAAGAGTCAGGGGCAAACGTAAAGAGCGGAAAAATGTGGAACAAGGTATTGCCCATATCAAATCAACCTTTAATAATACAATTGTTACCATTAGTGACCGTGCAGGAAATGCTATTTCCTGGGCCAGTGCAGGGGTCATGGGCTTTAAGGGTTCCAGGAAAAGCACTCCTTTTGCTGCTCAGATGGCAGCTGAAAAGGCAGCAAAAGAAGCAATGGATCATGGTATGAAAGAAGTAGAAGTCTATGTTAAAGGGCCTGGGGCCGGCCGTGAGGCAGCTATCAGGGCTATTCAGGCGGCAGGAATTGAAGTCAATGTTATTAAAGATGTTACACCAATACCACACAACGGTTGTAGGCCGCCCAAGAGAAGAAGGGTTTAGGAGGTGTTTAAATAATGGCAAGATATACGGGGCCTGTTTGCAGATTGTGTCGTAGAGAAGGCGCTAAATTGTACCTGAAAGGTGATAGATGCTACAGTGACAAGTGTGCCATAGACCGTAGAGGGTATGCCCCCGGTATGCACGGCCAGGGACGGAAGAAGATTTCTGAATACGGAATTCAGTTAAGGGAAAAACAAAAGGCCAGAAGAATCTACGGTGTTCTGGAAAAACAGTTCCGGAACTACTTTGCTAAAGCTGACCGCCAGCCCGGGGTTACCGGTGAGAATTTGCTCCGATTACTGGAAAGAAGGTTGGACAATGTTGTTTACCGGTTAGGCTTTGCTTCATCCAGGACGGAAGCCAGGCAGTTGGTTCGCCATGGTCATTTCACCGTAAACGACAAAAAGGTGAACATCCCATCCTACTCTTTGAAGGTTGGCGATGTTATAAAAATCAAGGAAAAGAGTCTGGAACTGCCGAGAATTAAGGAGCTTTTGGAGCAGGCTGCTCATAAGACTCCCCCCGCTTGGTTGGAATTGGACGTAGATCAGCATCTAGGAAAGGTGGTTGCTATTCCTTCCAGAGAAGAGATTGACGTGCCTATTGAGGAGCACCTCATTGTTGAGCTGTACTCTAGATAAAAGGCCGGGATTAATCGAGTTCTCTAGAAGGAGGGTTATCTTATGTTGGAAATTGAAAAGCCCAAAATTGAGTGTGTGGAACTCAGTGAAGACAATACTTATGGCAAGTTCGTAGTAGAACCCCTGGAGAGAGGATACGGAATTACTCTGGGTAATTCTCTGAGAAGGATTCTGTTATCATCTCTCCCGGGTGCTGCGGTTACATCGGTCAAAATTGATGGAGTACTGCACGAATTTTCTACTGTTCCCGGTGTTTATGAAGATGTTACAGACATTATTCTTAACCTGAAAGAATTGTGCCTTAAGATGTATACCGACGAGGAAAAAGTCCTCCGCATTGAGTCAAAAGGACCGGGTGAGGTTAAGGCAGGAAATATAATAACTGATGCTGATGTGGAGATCCTGAATCCGGAGTTACATATCGCTACTTTATCCGATGATGCTCGTTTAGTTATGGAGATTAACGTTGCAAAGGGTAGAGGATATGTACCTGCGGAAAGGAATAAAAAAGACGATCATGTAATCGGTATTATCCCGGTTGATTCGGCTTTTTCGCCTGTTCGGCGGGTAAATTACTACATTGAAGATACCCGGGTAGGCCAGATTACTGATTATGACAAGCTGACCCTGGAAGTGTGGACTAACGGCAGCATCCGTCCTGACGAGGCTACCAGCTTGTCAGCCAAGATATTAAGCGAGCACCTGCGCCTGTTTATAGGCTTGACAGAAAATATCAAAGATGTTGAAATAATGGTGGAAAAAGAAGAGGAAGAAAAGGATAAAATTTTGGAGATGACAATTGAGGAATTGGACTTGTCAGTTCGTTCATACAATTGTCTTAAGCGGGCCGGGATTAATACCGTGGAAGAGCTTACTCAGCGGACCGAAGAGGATATGATAAAGGTCAGGAATCTCGGGAAAAAATCCCTTGAAGAGGTTATTAATAAATTGGCCGAACTTGGTTTGTCGCTCAAAAAATCTGAAGACTAAAGGGAGGGATTGTCGTGGGGTTATCCAAATTAAGACGTCCTACTGCTCATAGGAATGCTATGCTAAAAAACCTGGTAACTTCTCTGTTGCGAGAGGAAAGAATCCAGACCACAGCTCCCAGAGCAAAGTCTGTCAACCGTTTAGCTGAAAAAGCTATTACCCTTGCTAAGCGCGGCGACTTACATGCAAGGCGCCAGGCGCTGGCAATGATTCAGGATGAAGAAGTGGTAACCAAACTGTTTGATGTTTTGGCAACCCGGTATGAAGACAGGCAGGGAGGTTACACCAAGATTATCAAGGTTGGAAATCGCCGTGGCGATGCGGCAGAAATGGTTATCCTGGAATTAGTTTAATCCCAATACAGGAATTAAAAAGGGCACGAGGTCAGGATGTTTACAAAATAGTCAAGTAAACGGTACTCCTGGCTTCTCTTTCTTTATAACCTGATTTGGGATTGCGGTTCGATAACAAGAAATGTGTGTTATTTAAGCGGAGGGATTTTATGGTCACTCTCGTCGAGATGGCCGGTGTGGAATTTACCTACCCAGATGATAACCATAGAGCCGCGCGGCCTGTGCTCAAAGGGGTTAACCTGCGGGTTGGGCGGGGCGAATTTCTGGCTGTCATTGGACCGAATGGTTCAGGTAAATCAACCCTGGTCAAACATTTTAACGGGATCCTTTTACCTTCGAAAGGACGGGTCACAGTAGACGGCCTGGATACGGCTAACCAGGACAATCTATTGGAAATCAGACGGAAAGTGGGGCTGTTGTTTCAAAACCCGGAAAACCAGTTGGTCTCTTCTATTGTGGAAGAAGATGTGGCTTTCGGCCCTGAGAACCTAGCCCTGCCACCGGTAGAAATACAAAAAAGAGTAGCTGAGGCTCTGGAAGCTGTGGAGATGACCCCTTACCGGCATCAAACGGTACATACCCTGTCCGGTGGCCAAAAACAAAGGGTTGCCATAGCAGGATTATTGGCTATGCGGCCTGATTGCCTGGTTTTGGATGAACCAAGTTCTATGCTTGACCCGGCTGGCAGGAGGCGTTTGTTTGACATTTTGCTGCGTTTACACAAAAGAGGAATGACTATTATATTAGTAACCCATTTAATGGAAGAAGCAGCCCTGGCCGACCGGGTTTGTATATTTGGCAACGGGACCATCCTGCGGGAGGGGACGCCGGAGGAAATTTTCAGTGAGCCCGATTTTCTAATCAGCCAAAACTTGGAGGTCCCCCAAATAAATTGTTTGGCAGCCATGCTGAGAAATGAGGGGTTTAATATCCCTGCCAGTATTTTAACAGTCGATGAAATGGTGGATTATCTATGCACATTGAAACACGCAACCTGAGTCATATTTATGCAAAAGGTACGGCCATGGAGAACAAGGCCTTGATAGACGTTAATGTGACTATTGAAAGGGGTACGTGGGCCGCCATTGTGGGTTCCACAGGCTCAGGGAAATCCACATTTATTCAGCATTTAAACGGGTTGTTAAAGCCTACTTCCGGCCAGGTTTTGATAAATGGCAAAGATATCAATGCCAAAGGGGTTCCGCTCGTTGAGGTCAGGCGAACTGTGGGACTGGTTTTTCAGTACCCCGAACACCAAATCTTTGAAACAACTGTTTACAACGAAGTAGCCTACGGGCCACGCAATTTAGGATTTAAGGATGCGGAGGTGACGGAGGCTGTAAGAACCGCTCTGGAGAAAGTAGGGCTTGATTACGGGGATTTTAAGGACCGGTCTCCTTTGGAGCTGAGTGGGGGAGAAAAGCGTAAAGTGGCTATTGCCAGCGTACTGGCCATGAGACCTCAAATTATGGTGCTGGATGAAGCAACGGCAGGATTAGATCCCTGTGGTCGGGAGAGGCTGCTGCGGGAGATTGCCCGGTTAAAAAAAGATTTGGGCCTGACGATTGTTTGGGTGACTCACAATCTAAATGAAGTTTTAACTTATGCTGACAAGGTTATAGTTTTCCATAAAGGGCGGCTTGCGCTCCAGGGCAAACCAATGGAGGTATTCAGCCAGGTTGAATTATGCGAAAAGGTAAAATTAGGCGTGCCTCAGCTTTTGGAATTGGAGTATAAACTAAAGGCGCGAGGGTTGAACCCCCCAAACAGGTTTACCACTTTAGAGGAAGCTAAAAAGGCAATTGCAAATCTTCTGAGGGGGGAGAACCGTTGATAGATTCCCTGGCTTTTGGCCGGTTTGTGCCGAGAAATTCATTTTTGCACAGATTAGACCCCAGGACAAAAATATTTGCGTCTTTTGTTTTGATTACCACCATAATGCTGATTAATAAAATGCAGGTTTTGTTTGCCTTTGGTTTATTGACGGTGATGATGATATTTCTATCCGGGGTTTCACTGAAAGCTTTTTTGAATTCTGTTAAATTGGTGTTATTTCTGATCATTTTTACTATTATAGCGCATTTTCTTTTTACGCCGGGACAACTTATGTTCAAGTGGGGATTTTTGCAGGTATCCAGGGAAGGGTTTAACCAGGGGATCACCATGTCCTTAAAGCTTTTTTATATTGTTTCTGTCACTTCGCTGGTTACCTTAACCACATCGCCCATGGCTCTGACTGATGGACTGTTGGCCATTTTCCGGCCTTTTAAAAGGATAGGGCTCCCGGCCGACGAACTGGCGCTCATGATGGTGATTGCGTTAAGGTTTATCCCTACTATCTGGGAAGAAACTGATAAAATCAAAAAGGCTCAGATGTCCAGGGGTGCCCAGTTTGATACGGGCAATATTATAACCAGAATCGGTCATATGACAGCTCTTATGGTGCCTATCTTGCTCAGTGCTTTCCGGCGCGCTGACGAACTGGCCCTGGCTATGGAATCTAGAGCCTATAGGGTAGGAATTCCCCGAACAAGAATGAAAATTATGAAGTTTTCTCCTTGGGATTACCTGGTAATGGTTTTGTTGACTGCTGTCCTGGTTGTTGTTGTGGGGTACCGCATGAACTGGTAGGTGGCAAGGGTGAGAAACATTAAAATGACCGTTGAATACGATGGAACATCATATCACGGTTTCCAGAAACAGGCAGACCAGAATCTGCCTACAATTCAGGAGGCTTTGGAAAAAGCTCTCAGAAAGCTCACCGGAGAGGAAATTTCTGTTACCGGGGCCGGGAGAACTGATGCCGGTGTTCATGCGCAGGGTCAGGTGATAAATTTTTATACCGAGTCTTCAATACCCACTGGGAATTTTGTACGGGCATTAAACAGCGTATTGCCTGAAGATATTGTGGCCAAAGATGCTGTAGAGGCGCCCGGAGATTTTCACGCCCAGTTTTGGGCTAAGAAGAAAACCTACAGATACACTATTTTTAACGACACAGTACCATCGGTTTTTTTTCGCCGTTACTCGTTGTTTGTTCCTTATAAGCTCAATGTGGATAATATGCGAAAAGCAGCTTCTTTTCTGGTGGGACAACATGATTTTTCGGCCTTCAGGGCTGCCGGTTCCACGGCCCGTAGTTCCATTCGGACTATGTATAGGGCTGAGGTTGAACAAGAGGGAGAATTAATCCACGTTTACTTAGAAGCAAACGGCTTCCTTTACAATATGGTGCGTATAATAACAGGCACGTTACTCTATATTGGCCAAGGCAAGTTGAGGGTGGAGGAAATGAAAGATATTATAGCTTCTGGGGACCGTACGCTGGCAGGGCCTACAGTCCCGCCGCAGGGGTTATGCCTTATGCGGGTTGAATACTAAAACTTGACATGACATTTCCTGTATATTAAAATATTCTTGTGATTTTTGCACATATAAGGTCCACAGCCCCGGATCTCTGTGTTACTAGTGGTAGATAGTAACACACATAAAAAGTTTATAACTGTTTGCAGCAAGGAGGGAATAGGATGAATACTTACATGGCTAAAGCCGAGGACATACAAAGAAAATGGTATGTTATCGATGCTGCCGGTAAGCCGCTGGGCAGATTGGCTTCCGAAGTGGCCAGGCTCCTCAGAGGCAAACATAAACCGATTTTCACCCCACATGTTGATACTGGAGATCATGTAATAGTAATCAATGCAGAAAAGGTTGAATTAACCGGTAAGAAAAGAAGCCAAAAACTTTATGTTCGCCATACCGGATACCCAGGTGGGCTGAAGACTATGAATTATGAAACTCTTTTAAGAACAAAACCCGAAAGAGCAGTGGAAAAAGCCGTTAAAGGTATGCTTCCTCACAACCGTTTGGGCAGGGCAATGCTCAAGAAGCTGAGGGTATACCGTGGTTCTGAACACCCACATCAGGCTCAAAAGCCGGAAGTATGGCAAATCGGGGAATAAAGAAAGGAAGGAGGGGATAATTCATGGCTCAGGTCCAATACTATGGTACCGGACGGAGAAAAAACGCAGTAGCCCGTGTACGGTTAGTACCCGGTGACGGAAATGTCACCGTTAACAATAGAAGTTTAGATGAATACTTTGGTAAGAAAACCTTGGAAATGATAATAAAGCAGCCCTTGAATCTGACTAATACATTAGGCCAGTATAATGTTCTGGCTAGTGTGCGCGGAGGCGGTACGTCAGGACAGGCAGGCGCTGTAAGGCTGGGCATAGCCAGGGCATTGATCAAGGCCGATCCTAACCTGCGTCCGGCGTTAAAAAAAGCCGGTTTCCTGACCAGAGACCCCAGAATGAAGGAAAGAAAGAAGTACGGTTTGAAAAAAGCCCGCCGGGCCCCACAATACTCAAAACGGTAATTTTGGTAGTTATAAGGAAGGATATTGCCTTCCTTATTTCTTTTTGTCAAAGATTGAGCAAAAATCAGCTTTTTTCGCAAAAAAACTTAATTAAACTAAGCAATTTAAAGAGGAATATAACGGTTTTAATAGAATAGATTAGATTAGGACTTTTGAAAAATTTAGGGAAAGGAGGGGAAAAGAGAGTGTTAAAAAGGCTACATAAATTTTCCTTGAAAAAGGTTATGTTATTAACTGCGCTGGTGTTGTTGGCCTTGCTGGTTGTAGGTTGCTCACAACAAACATCTACGGCTCCAGCCACTGCTCCCGAGAAGGAGACCTCCGGTGACGCGACGCAAAAGCAGGATACCCAGGCAGGCGGTGCAACCCCTACCAAGGTAAGTGATACGGAAATAGCTCAGACTCAGTGTACCGAATGTCACGAAATGTGGCCCGAAATTGCTACCTGGCAGACTTCCGTACACGCCAATGTTCCATGTCTTACCTGCCATAAAGGGTATGATCCCCAGCAAAACAAGAGCGCCCATGACAGCGGCTCTTTCCAGAAACCCATCGCTATTCGCAATAATCCTGTATCAGATGATGCCTGCAGAAGCTGTCATGCCATGCAAAACAGGCTGGCCACTCTGCTGCCTGACCTGATTGCTCCGCACGAAAAGCACGAGGCTGCCAAGGTACCTTGTCTATCTTGCCATAGGTTTGTAACCCATGGCAATATCGCCGAGCGTAAGGTTACTACGAGACCTGAATATTCCGATTATTCCAAATGGTCTCCGCAGTTGGCTAAACAAGCAGCTCCTCAGGTAATGCGCCGTCCGAACATGTTCGTATGTATTAATTGTCACGAACAGCGTAAAGTTACCACTAAGTGTGCTGCTTGCCACTACTACCCTGATAGGAAGAGCCTGCCTTCCCACGAAAATCCAGAGTGGAAGGTTATTCACGGTAGGGAAGGACGGAAAGACGTAAATAACTGTGCTAAATGTCACTATGATAAAGAAAGTCAGAAGTTTGCCACTCCGTCCACCGGAGACTTGATTGCTGATTTTGCACGGGCTAACAGCTACTGCTACGGTTGTCACCTGAAGCGTCCGGCCAACCATGACGGTGCTTGGATGTCCAAACACCCGCAGATGGCTAAAGACAAGGGCCTGCAGAACTGCTTCGCCTGCCATGATAAGAACCAGCCCAGGCCGAATGTTACAGGTACTTATTGTAACACCTGCCACTGGTTCCAGGATCCCAAGCCGGCTGCAGAGCAGGCACAGAAAAAATAAGGTAATATTAAGAGGGCTTCCGGTAAAGGAAGCCCTTCAGATTTTTAGACAAAGTTTCAAATTGGCACGATTAAACCTTGACAAGAAGGCAGGGTACCCAAACCAGATGGCTATATGAACCACGGAGTCCACAGCGCAGCCAAGCTGCAATCAAAATTTAAGAGACCAGAAACCCATGATAAAACTGAAAAAATGACGCAAAGATAAAAAAGAGAGGTACTCTCAGGCACTACTTAACGGTCTGAGAACACAGAGAAAAACATAAAACCAAGAAACAACATAAAAAATCAACAAATCAAAATAAAAAAAGGAAACGACTACAATGAGCATGATAAACAAATTCAAAGAAAAAATCAAAGGTTCTTTAAGCACATTTGACAGAATGATTTTTAAGGGACATTTCTGTTTTATGCATAAGAAAGAAAAACGTTATTATCTTTTGAGTCAGGAGTAGGTTTTACTAAAGGATTTCGGTGAAGCAAACCGTCCGTATATCTACTTAAATAGTCCAAAAGTCTCAAAAGAGGAGATTGCTAAAAAAATTATGGAGACCGATATGTCAATCTATCCAGATTTGGTTGAACATGCAAAGACTTCCCTCAGTTTTTAATGACAGCCTAAAATTTAGTTTTTTTTGCAAACTTTTACGAAGTAGAAGTACAGAGAATTAATTATCAAAGTAAGGTTTATGAGTTGTCCAGTAATGAAGTTTCAATCAGCTCTTAATAAATTTTCTCGACCAGCTTCCTCTGTGCTCTCTGAGTCCTCTGTGGTGAGTTTTTAAACCACAGGTATTACTGAGGTAACAGAATTTTTCAAGTAATTAACTCTTTGTGGTAAACTGTTTCCGCCCACAGCTTCGAGCAACGGTTGTTTTCCGTTACACGGCCGGTGGAATACAGTGACGAATAAATTCTTTTCCTTACATAATTCCCTCCCGTTCTGCATATTGTTAAAAGGGATAAGCATATGGGAGGGCGCCTATGAAAAGGGTTTATTTCTGGTCGGCGAAAATTCAAAAGAGAGACCTGCTCCTGGCCATACTGGCCATAGCCATCATCACGGTCAGTATTGTCTGTCGGGTGGCCGCTTACGAAAATACGGTTGCATCTGCTGTTTCCTGGAAAGTGGCCAACCGGGTGATTGTGATTGATCCTGGCCATGGCGGAATGGATCCGGGAGCGGTAGGTAAAGCAGGTACTCTGGAAAAAGATGTGGTTTTGGAGGTTGCTCACAAATTAAAAAGGCTCTTAAGCGACGCGGGGGCCATTGTAATACTGACCAGAGAAAGCGATAGCGATTTAAGCGGCAAGGCCGCGGGTTCGGCTTATGAGAAGAAACGAAGAGACCTCGCTAATCGGGTGGCCATAGCTAATAAAAATAAGGCTGATATATATGTCAGCCTTCATTTAAACAGTTTTCCGTCGGCACGGTGGACGGGGGCCCAGACCTTTTATCAGCACGGGTCGGCAAAAGCGAAGCTGTTGGCGGAATGCGTCCAGGCCGAAATTATCAAATCATTAAAAAACACTGACCGGCAGCCTTTAGCCGAAAACTTTTACACGACGAGGCAGACCGCCATGCCGGCCGTTACCGTAGAATTAGGTTTTTTATCCAACCCGCGGGAAGAGCAGCTTTTAAGGCAAGCCGATTACCAGGACAAAATGGCAGTGGCTATTTTTTCAGGTATAGCCAAATACTTTGCTGAGGCAGATAACATGGGCAGGAAAAAATAGTCATACGTAGAAATGAATGTGTAAATAAGTTCCGGCAACCGGAGGAGGGCTGAGGATGGGTAAAATTGTATTCGGCGGCATAGTTCCGCATCCGCCTATTATGGTTCCTGAAGTAGGCAGAGGTGAAGAAGAAAAGGTCAGTTCTACCCTGGCGGCCATGGGGCAATTTGCCAAAACATTGGCAGATACCGGGCCCGACCTTGTAGTGATCATTTCGCCCCATGGGGCGGTTTTTTCCGATGGTGTGGCCATTAACGGCGCTTCTGTGCTGAAAGGGAGTTTAAGCCGATTCGGGGCGCCGGAGGTATCCCTGGAATATGTAAATGACCTGGAATTTGCGGGACTTGTTGTTTCTGAAGCTGAGGCCGGTGGCATAACAGCCATAATTATGGACCGGGAGCTGGCCGGGAATTACCGTGTCAGTGTGGAACTTGACCATGGAGTAGTTGTTCCTATGTATTTTGTGGACAGGGCAGGTATCCGCCTGCCGATGGTCATGGTCTCCATGTCCATGTTGCCACCAGTTGAACTGTATAAATTCGGTATAGCGCTGCAGAAGGCTGCCGTTAAATCTGACCGGAAGGTTGCCGTGATAGCCAGCGGTGATTTATCCCACAGGTTAACACCTGACGCGCCGGCGGGCTATGCACCGGAGGGGAAAATACTGGATGAAAAAATTGTACAAGCTATCAAGGATTTCGATGTGCCGGGTTTAGTCAGTTTAGACCCCAATCTGGCTGAAAAAGGCGGCGAGTGTGGTTGGCGGTCCATTATCACGATGCTGGGAAGTCTGGACGGCTATGAAATTCATTCAGAAGTACTGTCATATGAGGGCCCCTTTGGGGTGGGGTATATGGTAGCTGTCTTAGTGCCGGAAGAGGCGTCGGAAAAGAGAAAAATGCTGCCGCAAATGGTTGCTGAACGGGAAAAAATGATCAATGACCGCCGGGCTAACGAGAGCGCCTATGTTAGATTAGCCCGGGAAACCTTGGAGCACTATGTAAGGGAAGGGAAGATTCCCGGGGTTCCGGATCCGCTGCCTGGGGATATGCGAAAGAGGGCCGGTGTTTTTGTCTCCATTAAAAAACACGGGCAGTTGCGGGGCTGCATAGGCACAATTCTGCCGACTACGAAGAACTTGGCGCAGGAGATTATTAACAATGCCATCAGTGCCGGCACCAGGGACCCCAGGTTTGCCCCTGTCCGGGAAGAAGAGCTCGATGAGCTGGTCTACTCGGTAGATGTGTTAAAGGAACCGGAACCTGTAGACGATATGTCCCAGTTGGACCCCTATCGTTACGGGGTAATTGTCCGCAAAGGGCATAGAACTGGTCTTTTGTTGCCCAACCTTGAGGGGATAGATACAGTGGAAGAGCAGGTGGCCATAGCCCGGCAGAAGGCGGGTATCGGGCCCGATGAACCGGTGGAGTTGGAACGGTTTGAAGTGGTGAGGTATTACTAACAAAGGTGGTTGGCAAAATGCACCCTGCTTTGTATTGGGAAAAAGCAGAAAATAATAAAGTACAGTGCAGGTTGTGTCCTCAGTTGTGTGTAATTGCGGAGGGTCGGAGGGGCTTCTGCCGGGTCAGGGCAAACCGGGAAGGGCAGCTTTTTACCTTAAATTACGGACGGTGTTCATCCTATGGTATAGACCCCATTGAAAAAAAGCCTTTGTATCATTTTTATCCGGGGCACAATATTTTTTCTGTGGGCACGGTGGGGTGTAACTTGCGCTGCGGCTTCTGCCAAAACTGGACCATTGCCCACGGGGACCCCGAGACGGTGGAGGTTTCGCCGGAGCTGTTAGTGGAAGCAGCCGCCAGGGAAAAAACCAACGGAAACATCGGGATAGCCTATACCTATTCTGAGCCTTTGATGTGGTATGAATTTGTTCTGGATACAGCCAGACTGGCCCACGCAAAGGGCCTGAAAAATGTCCTGGTGACCAACGGTTTTATTAACCCGGAGCCCATGGAGGTCCTGCTGCCTTATATTGATGCCATGAATATTGACGTCAAAGCTTTTCGGGATGAGTATTACAATACTACCTGTGCCGGTGAACTGCATCCCATCAAATCGACGGTGGAAAAGGTTTTTGCCAAATGCCATGTGGAAATAACTACCCTCTTAGTGACGGGGTTAAACGACAGCGAGGAAGAAATAGGGGAACTGGCCGACTGGCTGGCCGGCCTGAACCCCGATATTCCGCTGCACCTGTCCCGGTATTTCCCCAATTATAAAATGGACCTGCCGCCTACGCCGCTGGAGACGATGGAGCGGGCTTGGGAGGTAGCCATGCGGAAACTGAACTATGTCTACCTGGGCAACGTACAGGACGAAAAAGCCCGTAATACCTACTGCCCCAAATGCGGAGAGCTGCTGATTCAACGGTCCGGTTATTACACCGAAGTAACCAATCTGACCGGTGGCAAGTGTGCCAAATGCGGTCAAGCAATTGCCATTGTTCAATAGATGCTGTTACCATTAGAGAAAAAGGGTTGAGAATAATAGGATAAAGTTTAGGCCTAAATCACCGACTCAACTAATCACCGTCCGTGGTTATGCAGTTGCCACGGTTGCAGTGGACTTAGCTGGTGATTTGGGTCTTTTTTATTGCCATTCGTATTCTTTATCTCTATAAGTCGCACGTTAAATATTACAAGGTTAGTAGGATTATAACAAATTTATCGGCGTTTTTTGTCGATAATTGGCCTAATTTTACGATAAGTTTATCAGGGAAGACGGTAAGCCTCCCCGCTTTTTCCGATGTAAAAATAACGGTGCTGGCAAATAACAAAGTCCGCGTGGAATGGCGGCTGGACGAAGCCGGCGACGCTTACCTGGAATGGGGAAAGACTACAGCCTTTGGTTCTTCAGTGGTGGATAAAGGTTTAAGGTTAAAATACTGGTATGATATCGGTCCGCTGGAGGCTTTTACGACGTATTATTTCCGGATTAAAAGCGCTGACGGCAACGGCAACACTGTAATTTCCGCGGCCTACACGGTTACTACTGACGCGGGGTCAGCCCCTTATATCAAAACATGGCTGGTCAATGGCCCTTATGTAAATAGCGACCCAAATACCCGGCTTTTCCAGGACTACCTGGGAGGAGAAACTGTTGCCCGGCCCAGTGAAGGGGAAGGCACCTTGGCTGCGGGAAAGAAGTGGGAGCTCTTTACAAGCGGCGATTACGTGGACCTTTCCGCTTACGGGACCGACCCGGCCAATGTTATGTATGCCCATACATATTTTGAATCCTACGGAACCACCAATACTTATCTGTGGCTGGGCAATACGGGGGGTATCAGCGCATGGGTCAACGGCGTCAATGTATTTACCAAGGAGCATGTCAGCGGGTACGTTTATGACCGCGTTCCGATAACCCTGGTCCCAGGCTTGAACAAATTACTAATTAAAGTTTCCCCCGCCAACGGTCAGCTCGGTTTTTCGGCCCGGGTGGCGAACGCCGACGGAAATATAATTAACTTCAAAACCTATTATAACTACCTGTTGAGGACTGCCAACCCGGCCACGACCTTCAATGTCCGCGGTGAATGGCTGACTGCCTTTGAATCGGAGGTCACTGCTACCTCTAATACCAAAGGAATTTATCTTAGGAATTCATATGACAACGGTACAGGTTGGTATCCAGCGCTGCCTGTCGTAACCGATGCTTCTGAGCCTGCCTTAACGTCTCTCGGTGCCAAAACAGCGCTGTTCTATAAAAAATCCGACGGGGTAAACCAGCAGTTAAGGCTCAGGGTGACTTCCGATGACGGCACTACCTGGGGGAATGAGATAACCATAACCAATAAAGAGGCCTCCGTTTACCACCTTGAGGCCTTGACGGTGGAGAATACGGCCTATATCTTTTATTCTTACGAAGACGGTACGCTTTATTACCGGACCTCCCGAGACATGGTTGACTGGAGTCCGGAAATCCTGGTGGGCCAGAGGATTGGCATCAAAAAAGATAGTACCAGGCCATATTTCGCTGTAACCAAGCTGTGGAGTGGTAAGTGGGCGCTGGTCTGGCTGGATGTATCCCATCGTACTGATCAACTGCCAGGGGTAGCAAATAATACTGATTTCCCTGTAATGACTTTTGCAACATCCATCGATTTACAGAACTGGACTTCCAGCAAAGAACTCAATGAACCGTATTACGAGCGCTTGCCTGAGGAGATGTTCTTAGCTGAGGATTTGTCCGGGAACCTTGCTTTGGTCTTTACTTTATTTAAGTATCCATGGGATAAGTATATTTATTATAAAGTCAGTTGTGACGAAGGCAATACTTGGACAGACAAGAGAGTGATCAGCGTTCCAGATACTGGAGTAGCTGATGGTTGGCAAAACGGCTATGAGGCTTACAATCCTTATTTAACTTATGACCGGAACGGTAATACGGTAGCGTTTTATGACTACACACCACAGTATGACAAAAATAGAACCCGGGTAACGTACTCTTACTTCCCGAGGGTTTATAATGGACCGATAGGGCCGGAGAACGCTTTCGGCCTGGACAATTATTCCGGTGAAGAAGGTTTTGGGGTCAATCCCGCTATTGGCAACTATAACTACCAGCATGAAGACCTACAGATTGCCGGCAAGGGCCTGCCCTTAAACATCACTCGGTCGTATAATTCTGGCGCCGCTAAGAGTGATGGGCCTTTCGGTTACGGCTGGACTCATAACTATAATTTAAGCCTCTCGGTCGGTGTTAACGGCATTGTTAACGTATCCACCGAAGACGGGCGGGTTGACACTTTTGTGCTTGGCCCGGATAATTCCTATATACCTTTTCCGGGAGTTTTTGACAAACTTATTAAGAATAGCGACGGAACCTGGACTCTTAAGCGGACTAACCGGACTACTCTTTACTTTAATACCGGGGGTATTTTGACTAAAATTACCGATAAAAACGGCAATGCTCTGACTTTCACTTACGATGCCAATAAACGCTTAACCAGGGTGAGCGATGCTACCGGGCGGTTCTTGACCATTGTATACGATGCCAACGGCCATATTATCAGTATAGTTGACCCTATTAACCGTAGGCATCAATATGGTTATGCCGATGGCAATCTAACTACTTATACGGATCCGGCCGGCGGGGTGGTTTTATATGCCTATGACAACGAGCACAGGATTACCCAGGTAACCAACGCCCGAGGGAATATTGCGATAAAAACGGCTTATGATGCCGATGGGAAGGTGAGCAGCCAGCAGGATGCCAAGGGAAACACCACTACTTTTACCTATGACCCGGCCGGCCGCCGGACAACTATTACCGAAGGGCAGAAGACTACAGTTCAGGAGTTTGACGGTTATTACCGGCTGATTAAAGAAACGGATGCTTTAGGCTACACTACAGCTTATACCTATGACGGACCAGGTAATCGGATAAGCATTACCAATGCCAACGGCCACAAAACAACGTACGGTTATGACCTGAACGGGAACCTGACGAAGACCGTCGACCCCCTGGGCGGCGTGACTGTTAACCGATATAATACCGACAGCGACTTGGTGGCCAGAATCGATCCCAACGGCAACACGACAACGTTCGAATATGACGAAAAGGGCAATCTCCTGAAAACCAAATTGCCTAACGGAAAGTTTACTACTTATACCTATTATCCCGACGGTCAACCATGGACCTTTACTGACGCCAACGGGAACACTTATA
Organism: Thermincola ferriacetica; assembly: GCF_001263415.1. Taxonomy (NCBI): domain Bacteria; kingdom Bacillati; phylum Bacillota; class Clostridia; order Eubacteriales; family Thermincolaceae; genus Thermincola; species Thermincola carboxydiphila. The sequence goes on along the minus strand of NZ_LGTE01000012.1, from coordinate 41,695 downwards.
CGTATACCTATGATGACAACGGTTACCTGACCTCCGAGATAAATGCTCTGGGGCAGGCTACCTCCTACACTTACGATACCGTCGGCCGCCGGTTGACTAAAACTGATGCCCTTGGCAATACCACCCAGTACACCTATGATGTTTTGGACAACCTGCTGACGATAACGGACCCTCTTGGTCGGGTGACGTCTTACGAATATGACGCCAACGGCAACAAGGTAAAAGAAACCAATGCTTTAAACAAAGCCACGACCTATGGATATGATGAACTTGAGCAGCTTGTAACCGTAACGGATACGCTCAATAATGTGACCTCTTTTGAATATGACTCGGACGGCAATCAGATAAAGGTTACCGACGCCTTGGGCCATACCACTACCAATACTTATGACGCTGCGGGACGGCTAATCTCCACGACGGATGCCAACGGGCACGCTACCACCTATACATACGACGGCAATGACAACAGGCTGACCATGACCGACGCCCTGGGCAATACCACCAGGTATGCTTACGATGCCTTGGACCGCCTGGTTTCCGTTACCGACCCGTTGGGCAGGACAACGACTTATGAATACGACGCTAACGGAAACAAGGTCAAGGAAACAGACGCTTTGGGCAATATCACCCTTTTTGCCTATGATGCCATGAACAACCTTATCACAGTAACTGATGCTGCTTACCGGACAACCCGTTACGAATATGATGGCAATAACAACAAGGTTAAGGTCATTGACGCCAAGGGGCAGGTTACTCTCTATGAATACGACCAGGCCAACCGTCTGGTCAAAGAGATCAACCCGCTGAACCAGGTTACGCTCTATGAATATGATGCTGTTGGCCGTCTAGTTAAAACGATTCTGCCGGGCAATATCATAACAACTAACACTTTTGACGCGGTGGGCAACCTTATTGCTTACACTGACGGCAGAGGTAATACCACCAGCTATGAGTACAATGCCCTGAATAAAGTGAGCAAAGTTACAGATGCTGTTTATAACGTCCAGTTTACTGCTTATGATGACCTTGGCCGGGTGAAAACCGAAACCGACCGGCGCGGCAATACTACTACGTACGAATATGATAAACTGGGCAGGAGGGTTAAAATTATTTACCCGGACCTGAGTACGAAGACTTTTACTTATGACGCAGTAGGGAACAAGCTCACGGAAACTGACGGGGAAGGTCATACCACAACCTACACCTACGACGCCCTGAACCGGGTAAGTACGGTCACTGATGCGGTTTACGGTACCACCACGTATAATTATGACGCAGCCGGCAACTTGATCGGGGAAACGGACGCCCTCGGCCGGACCGTTACCAACAAATATGACGGGCTAAACCGGCTGATTGAACAAACACTGCCAGGGAACATTACCATTACACAGATTTACGACCAGGTCGGCAACCTCAAGCAGGTTACCGATCCCAACGGCAATGTCACCACTTATGACTATGACGAACTGAACAGGCTGGTCAAAGTCACCGACGCTTTGGGCAACGTCACCCGGAGCGAGTATGACGCACTGGGCAACAGGATCAAACTCATTGACGCCAAGGGCAAAATTACGTCCTACGGATACAACGAGCGGAATCTCCTGGTATCCGTCACTGACCCGCTGAACCATACCACCACATATGATTATGATGCCAACGGTAACATGACTAAAGTTACCGATGCCAAAGGGCACAGTACCCTTTACGAGTTTGACCCGCTTAACAGGTTAACGAAGGTTACCGACCCGCTGAACAGGGCCAAAACCATTACTTATGACGCCAACGGCAACAAAGTCAGCGAGACCGACGCCAAAGGGCAGACCGTGCAGTATGCCTATGACAGCATGGACCGGCTAATCAGCGTTACGGCGCCGGACGGCAAGACCGTAAGTTATTCTTATGACAAAGCCGGAAACCGGACGCAGATGGTTGACGCTACCGGCACCACGGATTATACTTACGATGCTCTGAACAGGCCGGTAAAAATCAGCTATTCCCGGAACGGGTTGGATGTGAATTACAGCTATGACCTGGCGGGCAACCGGACCCTGCTTACCGTAACCAGGGGAGCGACCGTAGTTTACAGCGTATACTACCAGTACAACGAAAGAGATCAGCTTACCCAACTTACGGACAAAAACGGCAAAACTTTCACCTTTGGTTATGATAACGCCGGAAATATCACTGAAGTAGGCTATCCCAACGGCACTAAAGCCCAATTCACTTATGATGCGGCAAACCGTGTAGTAAATATTAACAATATACGGACAGCGGGGGGAAATATCAGAAGTTACGCTTACACTTACGACCCCAACGGCCGTCGCACCCAGATGGTGGTTGACGGTACCGATACAACAACATACGACTATGACGACACGGGGCAGCTCGTCCATGTGGTTGACAAGCGCGGCAGCTTTGACTTTATCTATGATGAGGTGGGCAACCGCATCCGCATGGTGGTGGACAGCGTTTACGCCACAGACTACACTTTCGATGTGGCTAGCCAGTTGCTTACTGCCGGACCAAATTCCTATACCTATGACGCCAACGGCAACCGGCTAAGCAAAACGACTGTAAATGGCACCGTTTACTACGCCTACGATTACCGCAATTTGCTTACCGGCATTACCACGCCTGACGGCTCCGTCACTTACACCTATGACGGCGACGGCCGCAAAGTATCCCGGGAAAGCACCCTGTCCGGGGCCAGTTACTTCCTCTTCGACGGTGATACCGCCATATTAGAAGGAACTACTCCTGATCTGACAAATCCGACTGCTTACTTAGAAGGATTAAACGGTCTTTTGGCGAAAGTAACTCCTGAGAACGTGCTTGCCTACTATTACTACGACGCCCAGGGTAACCTTGGAGCCATGGCCGACGATGCCGGGAACCTCTCCGACACTTATGGTTATGACGCCTGGGGGGCAATAGCGGAGCATACAGGGCCGGGCAACGAAAAACTCGCCTATGTAGGCAAATACGGCGTCACCATGGAGCCGGACGACGGCCTGCTGATGATGGGCCTGCGCTTCTATGACCCGGAGCTGGGTATATTCTTGCAAAAAGACCCGTTCCCGGGGTACATCGAAGACCCGGCCATGTTACACCCGTACATGTACACCAGGAACGACCCGGTGAATAAGATTGACCCTACTGGGGAAAGCTGGCTGTCCGACGGGTTGGGATGGCTGAATAGAAAAGTAGTCCAGCCGGCGGCAAGATGGACCAATGAAAATGTAATTAAGCCAACTGCCAGGGTCGTAGAAAAGCACATAATACAACCTGTGAAAAAACATGTTGTTGAACCGGCTAAAAAGGCGATTAATGATTATGTTATAGAACCTCTTAAGAACACTTTTAAAAAGAGCCGGGGAACTGCCAGCGGTAAGTCAAAAAATAAGAAAAAGTATGATAAGAAAAAGACGCAGGCTAAGAAACCAGGGCTAAAAGAAGAAGCTATTAAAACAGCAAAGGAAATAAAGAAAATACCGGGTACAATTGCAAAAGAATTTTCTGCAATTCCAGGCACTGTAAGCGGCGGTATTAAAGGCGGATTCAAGGCGTTCGATGAAGCAGTGGTAAAAGAACGCGGCGGCGCATCAGCTATAGGTATTTTTAACGAACCTTTAGACTGGGCAGTAACATTTAGCGATTGGAAACGCGGCGATTTTAGGGCTACTGATCTAGCGGGATTATTGCCGTTTGTAAGCCACGGAATGGTTCGAGGCGGAATAAAAATAGTTGATGAAGGAGCGGATTTAGTAAAGGATGCTTTAAAGGCTAGTGATGCTGCTAAGGGGACGGGTAAAATTAATAAAGCCAAGAATCTTATTAAAGAATATCTAGGAAACGGAATAAAAGCTGAAAGAAACGAGGCTGGAGATTTAATTCTTCAATCTGAGGATGAGTTAAAGAAAGTAAGGTTTGATATAAATAGACCTAACCCACATAAAAACCCTCATTTCCATGTCGAGGAGTTTAAGAAAGTTAAAAACAAAAAGGTACAGACCCTAAAAAGCGGACCGCAATACCCAATTGATGTTCCAAATGAATAGGAGGTTGTTATGGATAAAAAAGAATGGGATATTGGGGAATTTGTTAGTTACAAACTTGAGGAACATGATAAAGGTTTCCGAATAGTTATTGAAGGTACCAATAAATTCAAGTGGTTAATTGCTAGCAAGATTCAGGAAATTAAAATCACAGAAGATGACCTGCAGGAGTACCACCTAAAATAGGACCATTTTAGTATCCTGATTAAATTCCGAGCATAGAGATATTGTAGTTCTTACCTCAAGTGAGGCAATACTCTCTTGAGGTTCTTCTTTCGTAACCGCATAAAAATACCCCACCCGCCCCGATTTGGGCTATGACTGACGACACCGGAAACATCACCGAAACATACGGCTATGACGCCTGGGGGGCAATAGCGGAGTATACGGGGCTGGGCGACGAAAAGCTCACCTATGTGGGCAAATACGGCGTCACCATGGAGCCGGACGACGGCCTGCTGATGATGGGCCTGCGCTTCTATGACCCGGAGCTGGGTATCTTCCTGCAGAAAGACCCTGTACCAGGGTACAAGGAACTTCCTGTTACCCGTCAACCGTATGTATATGCCTTGAATGACCCGGTCAACAAAATTGACCCAACAGGTGAAAGTCCGTTAGACTGGCTGTATTCTGCTGCTAATTGGCTTGCCAATCGGGGCAGTAATATGGGTAATAAGATCACTAACACAGTGGCAAAGCCTGTGTCTCAAACCGGAACCAAAATAGGTAAAAAAATTAATAAAATAGTTGAACCAAATATATCTGAGCCACTTAACAATGTAGCTCAAAAAACCTTTGGGGGCCAAAACAAGGACAAGACAAAAGGGGTTGCAAGCGAAAAAAGCAAACAGGATAAAAAGAAAGATAAAAGCAGGGCGAGAGGTAAAGAGGCTGGTATAGGTGGGAAAGAAAAAGCCGGTAGTGAGAAACAGGGGACGAAACAAGACAAGAAACCAGCCGCTACAATCGCAACAGCCCCAAAAACCACACCCACTCCACAACCTAAGAAAATAAAAACTATTGAACAGGCAGTCAATGAAGTTGATTTATCAAATGTACCAAGTGATATATGGAAGGGTATGACGTGTGAGGCATGGAAACCTTATCAGCAAACGGGTGGGGCAGTATTAATTGGTACTGGTGTAGTAGCAACTGGATGGGTAGCAGGGGAAGCAGGATTAATAGAATTTGGAAGTACTGCTATCGATGTTTTTATTAGTCCACCGCCACCGAACACTTTAGGTGGAGGTTTCATTACCGTTGGAAGTATGATACTATTCCCTGACGAACCGAAGAAAAAATAATACAACACTGTGAGTTGATATATCTCATTTTCTTGGAGGTATGCTATGTATGGCTATATACCAGGTCTAAGCGAAAAAATCTGGGACAGTTTAGGGTTTTGGGTTTTATGGGGTGTGCTATTAATTGGAAGCCTAGTTTATATCCGTTTCAAAAAAAGAAAATAATGTTTGTAAACTTGCCACCCAGCCTCAAGGGAGTTTACACATATATTCTCTTGAAGTTTTTCTTTTATAAAAGGGCAAAAATATAACCGCCCACCCCTGATTTCGGGGTGGCGGCGGGGTGAAATCTGCACCAAATCATTATTCCAAAAATAGCGGATTGGTGCTCATTTAACCGCACCACGCACCATCTTTCCTAAATTCATTTTCGCTGTTGCCGTGGCTGTTTATTGCATAATAAAAATGGACAAAGTTGCAAAAGAAAATCCTCACTTTTGCAACCCGCCTTCGCGAAAAATATCAGGAAAAGTTTGATTGCCCCTGCCGGATGGTGGCCTCGTTATGTTGCCATGAAATATTTAATATTTATCATAAAAAGCAAAAGAAATAAGTTTTCCTTACCTTTCTATAAAATTTAGTGCTATAATAATTTTATTAATTTTAGCACCAGATAATTATACAAACAAAGGGGTTTTGCTATGTGAACGCTGTATTTTTTGCTGCCTTGTGTTTGATTTGGGGTTCTACCTGGATGGCCATAAAAATAAATTTGGGTTCTTTTCCGCCATTTTTTTCCGCCGGTTTACGTTTTTTGCTGGCGGGTTTTGTACTTTTGGCGGCCATGAAGTTTGCCAAAGTCTCATTTCCAGGCGAATGGAGGAAGCTATCTCCATCCTTCGTCTTTGGCCTTCTAAACGGCATTTCTTACGGGCTTATTTACTGGGGCGAACAATACATACCCTCGGGCCTGACGGCAGTTCTCAATGCGTCCCTGCCCTTTTTCAGTATTATCTTCGCCGCCATGTTTATTGGTGAAAGGATTACGCTGCGCAAGGTGTTTGGTTCAATCATCGGGTTTGCGGGAGTTCTGTTGCTGTTTTACGAAAGCCTGTCGGAGTTGGGTTCCGGAAAAATAATGGGGGAAATAGCCATTGTGGTTGCTGCCGCGGTATATGCTCTGGCCGGTGTACACGTGAAAAAACGTTCCTCAGTAGAACCCCTGGCTGCCGTCACAGTACAGATGCTTACTGCCGCCGCAGTTTTACTCCTAGTAGCCCTCCCCGTTGAATATGGTGCAGCGGTGCACTTCACCTGGCGGGGGTTGGCGGCTTTTATGTACCTGAGTTTATTCGGGTCGGCAGTGGCTTTTTATTTATACAACCATTTAATCTTACGTATGGAAGTTACTGCCTTAAGCTATACCTCGCTGATTACTCCGGCCATAGCAACCTTATTGGGTGTTTTGATCATGGAAGAAGAATTGAACGGGTTCATGATTATCGGCATGATTTTAATATTTACGGGGACCGCCATTATCAACATAAAAGGAGCCCACCGATCTCGGGATAAATTGCCTGATTTATCCGCCGATTCCGAACCATACCGGCAGTCCGAAGAACTACGGCAGTCATAAAAGAATTAACTGAAATTGCAGTTTAAGGCTGGATAATTTTGGCTAACCTATAGTCGATAGACTTATGGGGAGGCGGAGTAAAGTTGAACAAAGCTAAAGTATTGAAGGAAATTAATAATCGGATTGAAATGTATAACCTCTTTATCCGGGCGGTCAAAAAGGCCCACATGGAAAAGAAATTGAAGGCAAGTCCGCAAAAAAGGAGAGGTTAAAGGTCTTGACAGCAGCGGCAGGGCAGAAGGGTATCTCCGCTACCTGGGAGCTTGGTGCTGCAAACCCTTACCAGGAAGTCCGCTAACCGCTATGGAGGCAAAACAACTATTGCTTCAAGGTTACGGGCGCGTTAAGGAGCAATTGTGCCCGCAAAACCGCAGCCAGGCAGGCAAGGGATTCCCGCATGTTTGAAGATGGCGAAGGCCGCCGGGAAGTCCGGCACTCAAGTTAAGTTGAGTAGCCGGACGGGAGGCGGCCTGGCTTTTGAGAAATGCAACATGAGCCATCGAGTTCGGGAACGCTGCCTGCCTGGCCAGGTTTTGCAGCACAAAGCTCCTTGGTAGCGGAGAACCCCACCTACCCCTTCCGAGATCGAAGGAAGGCGTAGCCCTGGAGCAACGGTTGTTCTACTGGTGCAGCGGTTTTCCCATTCCACCTGCGCTTTCCTTGGGACCGGCATAATTGATTTTAACTACGGCCATACTATCTGATAGTGTTATCACCGGGGAGGCAGATAATATGCTGTCACGGCGGGAGTTTATCAAATTGATGGGCGGATTGACCGCCGGTATTTATGCAGCGGATTTTGTGGTGCCAGAACTGGCGGCGGCATTTGCGGGAAAAGCCAAAGTGCCGGTCATCTGGTTGGAGATGATGACCTGTTCAGGCAATGTTTTTTCTGCTCTCAATACCCTTCACCCCGGTATGCGGGAACTGCTGTTTGATATTATTGAACTCAGGTTCAGTAACAGTATCATGTTCGGCGAAGGTGACCAGGCCATAGAGTATCTTTTCCAAACTATCGAACAGGAACGGGGGCGTTACATTCTTATCGCGGAAGGTACTGTTCCGACCAAGGCGAACGGTTATTACAGTCTCATCGGATATTGCCCCGACGGCCGGCCCTTGACCAGCCTGGAGGCCATCAAACTTGCTGCAGGTAATGCTAAATACATTATGAGCCTGGGTACTTGCGCCAGTTTTGGTGGTCCTTACGCTGCCAAACCCAACCCCAGCGGATCAAAACCGGTTATGGACGTAATAGAGGAGCCGGTAGTGAACGTGCCGGGGTGTCCGGTTAATCCTGACTGGTGCGTTGGTACTTTGATTCATCTAATACTCTATGGAATGCCGGATCTGGACGGATACCGGCGTCCGACCATGTTTTACGGGAAGCGGATACATGACTGGTGTCCCCGGCGGCAGCATTTTGATAACGGTAATTTTGCTTCCAGACCTGGCGAAGAGGCTTGTACCTACAAAATAGGCTGCAAAGGTCCCGTTACCTTTGCCGATTGCCCAACCCGGCAATGGAACAGTGAGCATGTAAATTGGCCGGTCGGGGCCAATTCCCCGTGTATAGGCTGTGTTGAACCGGGGTTTCCTGATGCCATGAGCCCCTTTTTTGAGCACCTGCCCGATGCGGTGCCACTGGGTATCAGGGCATCCACTGATGCTATAGGGTTGGGGGTAGCCGGCGCAGTCACCGCCGGTATTAGTGCGCACCTGGTAGCCAGTACCGTATCGGGGCGCATCGGCCAACGTTTAATCGGGGGTACGGAGGCAAAACCTACAGGTTTAAGTGGCATTGTACCCGGGTCAACGGGTAACAAAAGAGTTATTAAGCTTAAGCCCGCAGGCAGGGCCAAACAAATCGGCCTGAAAAGGCATTGGAAACAGTTGCAGGTCAATAACGCACTGCCCAAGCAGAAATGGTATGGCGCTCTGATAAAATATTTACCTAAAAGGAAGGGTAGATAGTGGCAGTTACCAAAAAAATCAGTCCCATCACGCGTATTAACGGATTCTGGAACATAGAAATAACCGTAGACAACGGTAAGATTGTTGATGCCAAGAGCAGCGGAATATATTTCAGGGGTCTCGAACTTATCTTAATTGGCCGTGATCCCAGGGATGCCGCTTACCTTACACAGCGGATATGCGGTATTTGTTCTTCCGTTCATGCCCTGGCTGCTTCTTTGGCCCTGGAAGATGCCCTGGGCATTGAAGTGCCCCCAAACGGTATCCTGATGCGCAATCTGACATTTGGGGCAGATTTGCTGCAGAATCATATCCGGCATTTTTATTTACTGGGAATTGCCGACTGGGTCGAAGGACCTGATTTTCCACCCTTTGTTCCCAGGTACCGGCGGGACTTTCGTTTGTCAAAGAAAGACAATGAGCGCATTTTCAAACATTATATGGAGCACTTTGAATATGCCAGAAAATGTCATGAAATGGTTACTCTGGTCAGTGGGAAAGTTCCCCACCAGCACGGCATTGTTCCAGGGGGGCACACCGTCAGACCAACTATGGATATGATTTACAAGTTTTCCTCTATGCTCCACGAGGTCAGCGAGTTCATTTCAAACAAACTGATCCCTGATATGGAAACCATAGCTGAAAACTATAGCGATTATTATAAACTGGGAGTTGGGGTTAAGAATTTAATGGCCTTTGGAAATTTTCAGATTCCCAAAATGAGAGATAAGTGGGTAGTCCCCTTCGGTATTGTGCGGCGGGGGAAAATAGAACCTGTTGATCTTACAAAAATTAAAGAATATGTAACATTTTCATGGTATCTGGATAAAGAGCCAACCCACCCCGACAGGGGCAGCACTGTTCCTGAGGCGGATAAAAACGTGGCTTATTCGTGGTGTAAAGCGCCCAGGTATGAAGATGAACCTGTTGAGGTGGGTCCTCTGGCCCATATGTGGATGACGGGTGAGTACAGGCACGGAATCTCCACCATGGACCGTTTAATGGCCAGGTATCTGGAATTAAAAATGGCTGCAGAGCTTATGAAACAGTGGGTGAAAGAACTTAACCCTGACCTGCCCGTATATCAACCTTATGAGATACCGGGGGGTGAACACATCGGGGTGGGATTAACGGGAGCCATGCGCGGCGCTCTGGGGCACTGGGTACGGGTAGAAAACAGACGAATCAGCCATTACCAGATCATTACCCCGTCAGCCTGGAACTGTTCCCCCCGAGACGGAACAGGTACTTACGGGCCTATCGAACAGGCCTTAATCGGTACGCCGGTGGAAGATATTCACCAACCCATTGAGGTGGGCAGAATAGCCAGGGCCTTTGATCCATGCCTGGCCTGTGCGGTGCATATGGTTAATCCGCAGGGTGAAATCAAGCAATTCGTTATCTGAGGAGGTTTTTGCATGCCTGGTCAAAAGGTTCTTATACAACCAAGGGGAATAAGAATTCTGCACTGGCTTTTGGCTTTTGGTCTGGTAGCGCTGTTGCTGTCGGGTTTATATATTCATTCCCCTTTCATAACCGCACCGTACGTAACTTTGAGAACGGCGCAAATAATTCAGCTCGGAGCCGGTTTTATTACGGCCGGCATAGTTGCTTTGCGGCTTTATTACGCCCTGGTGACAGGAGACTACAAAAACATTATGTTTAAGCCGGCTGATTTTAAAGAATTCATTAAACTTATTAAGTACTATCTTTTTCTTGCCCAAAAAGAACCTCCACATAAAAAGTACAATGCCGGGCAAAAACTGATTTTCACTTCCTGGCTGATAGCTTTTTTGTTTCAGTTTTGTACCGGCCTTTTGCTGTACTACCCGGTGTGGGTAAATAACCATCCCTTTTTCGGGCACCTGCAAACCATCAGGTTTTATCATTACCTGGTGGCGTTGTGGTTCCTGGCCACACTACCAATACATGTTTATCTGGTCCTAACGGGGGACCCCGGTCGCCTGCAGGCCATTTTTACCGGCTGGGCGCGCCTGGCCAGACCCAAAGGCAGCTAAATTAAATTTTTTATCGCACCCTATTGCATGTTTATGCAAAAATAATGTATAATTATAAATTATTAAACTCCGCATTAAAACTTTGTTCAACTTTCGCAGCTCTATCAGCATTGTAATGGTGAAACAATAGGTTGGGGCTGAGCGGAGGGCCGAAACTGCATATTTTGGAGGGATAGTCTATGATTAATGTAGGAATCGTTGGTGCCACCGGTTACACAGGTACCGAACTGGTGCGGTTTTTATCCAGGCACCCGCAGGTCAGGATTGCCGGTGTAACTTCCCAGAGTTACGTGGACCAGCGATATGCAGATATATTTCCCAATACGGAAAGATTTATTGACCTGGCCTGTGAAGAACAGGATTTGGATAAGCTTTTAGCCAAGTGTGATGTGATTTTTACTGCCTTACCGCACGGCGTTTCCATGGAAGTGGTTGGGGCGGCCGCGGCAAAGGGGAAAAAAGTTATTGACCTGGGAGCTGATTACCGTTTTGATGATGTAAGGGTTTACGAAGAATGGTACAAGATAGAGCATAAAACGCCGGAACTGGCCAAAAAAGCGGTTTACGGCCTGCCGGAGATTCACCGGGACGAAATAAAAAACTCGCAGGTAATCGGTAATCCGGGGTGCTACCCAACCAGTATCATACTGGGATTGGCCCCCTTGCTGAAACACGGTCAGGTTAAAGTGGAAACCCTGATCATTGATGCTAAATCAGGGGTCTCCGGCGGCGGCCGGGGACTTAATCTGGCTTTTCATTATGCCGAATGTAATGAAAATTTAAAAGCTTACAACATTGGCGTACACAGGCATACCCCGGAGATTGAACAGGAATTGAGCAAATTGGCCCGCACTGATGTCCGAGTTTCTTTCACCCCGCATTTGATTCCCATGACACGCGGAATTTTAAGTACCATTTACGCTAGTTTACATAATATCGACACCGATACCGAAGAATTGCTCAATATTTACCGGGATTTTTATAAAGATGAGTTTTTCGTGCGGATTCACCCGGAAGGAAGGTATCCACAGACAAAATACGTGTATGGGTCCAATTTTTGCGATATTGGCCTGCAATACGACCCCAGAACAAACCGGGTAATTGTTGTTTCTGTTATAGATAACCTGGTTAAAGGAGCATCGGGACAGGCGATCCAGAACATGAATATTTTATTTGGTTTGCCCGAAAAAACGGGCTTGGATTACCCGGCTTTGTGGCCGTAAATTAAAAGTCAAATCTTTATTTTTTGCTGACCTGGCTACTAGCCATTGGACATTAACCAGGACGGAGTGATTAAAATGATAAAACGAATTGACGGCGGAATTACGGCGCCAAAAGGCTTTTTGGCCAGTGGCGTAACAGCCCATATCAAAAAGGATAAAAAAGATTTAGCCGTTATATATTCTGAAACCCCTGCATCTGCGGCAGGAGTTTTCACTACCAACCGGGTCAAGGCTGCACCATTGTTGGTTTCCATGCAAAATATTGCCGACGGCAGAGCCCAGGCTGTAGTTGTGAACAGCGGCAACGCCAACGCCTGTACCGGTGAACAGGGCCTGCAGAATGCGCAGCAGATGGTTAAAACAGCGGCGGAGTGTCTGAAATTGCAGCCGGAAGACGTAATTGTGACTTCCACCGGGGTTATCGGTGTGCAACTGCCCATGGATAAAATAACGGCAGGTATAGAAAAAGCCGTGGCGGAATTATCCAGGGACGGTGGTTACAAGGCGGCCAAAGCAATCATGACCACCGATACCGTCGAAAAAGAAATAGCCGTATCTTTTAAACTGGGTGAAGCTGAAGTGGTTATCGGCGCAATGGCCAAAGGTTCAGGCATGATTCACCCGAACATGGCCACCATGTTAGGGTTTATTACCAGCGACGCGCAAATTTGTCCGGCCATGTTGGATAAGGCTTTAAGACAAGTGGTCAATCAAACTTTTAATATGATTACTGTAGACGGCGATACCAGTACCAACGATATGGTAGTGGCCTTGGCCAACGGAATGGCGGGAAATAAACTGATTGATACGGAAAATGAAGATTATGCTGTTTTTAAGCAAGCCCTCTATTATGTTTGCGAACACCTGGCCAAATCGATTGCCAGAGACGGGGAAGGGGCCACCAAGCTGATAGAGATACAGGTTGTTAACGCTTATACCGAAGAGGATGCGAAAAAAGCTGCCAAAGCTGTTGCCAACTCAAACCTGGTGAAAACGGCGATTTACGGCGAGGATGCGAACTGGGGCCGGATTATTTGTGCTGTGGGTTATTCCGGCGCTAATTTCGAACCTGATAAAATTGATATTTACATTGGTGACGTAAAAACGGCTGAACAGGGTTGTGCCCTTGGCTTCAGCGAAGAAAAGGCTAAAGAAGTTTTGATGCAGGAAGAAGTCCTGATTAAAGTTGATATGCATGTAGGTACTGCTTCAGCCAAAGCCTGGACCTGCGACTTTTCCTATGATTATGTGAAAATCAATGCCAGCTACCGGACATAGCAGTCGGCTGGTCACAGATGGCTGCTGAAAGCTTTGCTTTTAAAAATTAATCTCAGTGTCCTCTGCGTTCTCCGTGGTTTAAAACATAGGTTAAGTCTGGTAACCGGCTATCGAAGGGGGGCCTTTATGAATCTTTCCCGGGTTTTGTACCTGGCCCGGTATTATATCAGGGCAAAATTTTTCAATGACAAGAGGCCTATACTGTCGGGCATGAAACTGACCCACAGGTGTACGTTGACATGCCGCCAGTGTCCTTACTGGCAGCGGCCGGCGCCTGATTTGAGCTGGCAGAAGGCCGGGGAATTGTTCCCCTTTTTATATAAAAAGGGTATCCGCCTTTTAATTTTTGAAGGCGGAGAACCCTTGTTATGGAAAGACGGTTCTAAAACTATCCATGATTTGGTACGGGAAGCCAAACGATATTTCTTCTGTGTTGGCGTAACCACCAACGGTACCCTACCCCTTGATGTGGATGCAGATATCATCTGGGTAAGCATCGACGGACTGCGGAAAACCCATGACGCGTTGCGGGGTAAATCTTTTGATAGGATTATAGACAACATCAAATCTTCATGCCATGCTAAAATTTTTGCGAACATTACCATTAACCGTATTAACGCCGGTGAATTGCCGGAGTTGGTAAGGGTCCTGGCCCCGCTTGTCAAAGGCATTACCATACAGTTCTTCTATCCATACCCAGAGAGTGAAGACCTGGCATTGAGCTGGGAGCAGAGGTCGGCAGTGCTGGACCAATTGATAAAAATGAAGAAAGAAGGTTACCCCCTGACAGATTCGGTTTTAGCTTTACAGGCTTTAAAAGACAACAATTGGAAGTGTGAACCCTGGATGATAGCCAACGTGGAACCGGACGGAACCTTTAACCAGGGCTGTTACCTGAAAAACCGGACCGGAGATGAATATCCCTGCACCTTATGCGGTTTTGCTGCCCATACGGAAATATCCCTGGCTTATCAACTGCATTGGTCAGCCATTATGGCCGGGAAGGAGATATTGGGGATATTTTAAATCACTGCTGCTGGGGCCAGCGGCATTTTCCGGCAGGAAAAGAAATGAGGTGATATTAGTGCCCAAAAAGGATCTAGCTCCTGAACGATGTGAAGAGATCCTGCGGTAGGCGGAGTTTGGGTATCTCGGTATGTGCCGGGAAGGGGAGCCCTACTGCATACCCTTTAACTTCCTTTACGATAAGGGGAGAATCTATATACATACAGGCCATAAAGGCACCAAATGGGATTACATCACGGCCAACCCCAGGGTATGTTTTACAGTTTCCGTGCCGGGACGAAAAAAGACAGGGGAAAGCCCCTGCCAATATACCTTCGAATTCGAGAGTGTGACGGTTTTCGGCTGGGCATCGAAAGTGGTTTCGGAAGAAGAGACAGCCGAGTCCCTTGGCAGGCTGATAGACAAATACCGGGAAGGTCCGGTGGGGGCTGTGCCGGGTGATAAACTGGCGAAACTCTGTATGATCAGAATAGATATAGAAAAAATAACGGGCAGGCAAAACCTTTGAGGCCCGGAAGGAGCGGCGACTATGAACAATGCGGTGGAAAAAGCCAATGTTTTGATTGAGGCCTTGCCTTATATCAGGAAATTTTACGGTAAGACTGTGGTGATAAAATACGGCGGCCATGCAATGATAAATGACGAGCTAAAACAGGCCGTTATCAAAGATGTCATTTTGATGAAGCTTATCGGGATAAACCCTGTAATAGTTCATGGCGGTGGGCCGAAAATTACTGATATGCTGAAAAGGCTTAATATCCCTTCACAGTTTGTGGGCGGCTGCCGGGTTACGGATCCGGCCACCATGGAAATAGTGGAAATGGTTCTGGTTGGGAAGATAAATAAGGAAATTGTTGCCTTGATTAACAGGCATGGGGGCAAAGCGGTAGGATTGTCAGGCAAGGATGCCAACCTAATCCAGGCAGTCAGAAAGATGGGCAAATCTATTGATAATGAAGGCAAAGAATTGCTGCAGGATATAGGTTTTGTCGGGGATGTGGAGAAAATTAACCCGGAGATAATCCAAACTGTCATCAACGAGGGATATATTCCTGTTGTGGCGCCTGTTGGAGTCGGTGCGGAGGGCGAGAGTTATAACATCAATGCCGATTATGTGGCCGGGGAAATTGCCATAGCCCTGAAGGCAGATAAATTAATTTTGCTGACCGATGTGGAAGGAATATTTGAGGATTATAACAATAAAGATACCCTTATTTCAGAATTAAAGCTGAATCAGGTAAATGAGAAGATAACCAGCGGGGTTATTAGTGGGGGTATGATCCCCAAAGTAGAGTGCTGTGTCCGGGCAGTTGAGGGCGGAGTTACGACCACCCATATCCTGGACGGGAGGATACCCCATTCCATCCTGCTGGAAATCTTTACAGACCGCGGAATCGGGACAATGGTGGTAAGGTAAGAGATGCCGCGTTTAAACCAGTCTGATTTTGGTGTCCATGAGTTTTAAAATATATGCGGTGACAAGACCCCATATTAGTGCGCCTGCCAGTGTGGCCAAGGCAGATAGCGGGGGGATCTCTTTGAACAGGGGTAAGTTTATGGCTGTTCCTATACCGTTAACGGTAATCCAGATAACAAAACCGAAGCCTGTTCCCTTGAACAGGTAAAACCTGTGAGAAGTAAGCATGATTATATAAGCAAGCATTACACCAAACAGGGCTCCTGCGCCCAGATGGCCGATTGTGCCCACGATGTCGGCAGTCACCCCTTTGAAGGGCTTAAACATCACAAACACTTTGGCGAAATCGATAAATGTGCGGTCTGTAATTTTTAGCATTTTCATAGTTATATCGAATATTACCTGTATCGTGGCGCCGATGAACCCGGCCAGAGCGCCGGCTGTCAATCTGTCCTTCATTGAGTTTTTCACCTTTACTGTTCATTAATTGTCCTAGTAAATAATTTGCCCAACATCAGAATTGTTATTCCAACACTAACAAGTTATATAAAGCATGTTAAAAAATATGATTGAGTATGCATCTAAAAAATGTCTTATAGAAAGGGGGCTATTAGCGGGCCGTTCCTTTTCGTGATCGGCCCGTTAAGATAAGCCATGAAAACGCAAGAGATAATTGAATTAGGCCAGAAATACGTGATGAATACATACGGGCGGCTGCCTATGGCCCTGGTCAAGGGCGAGGGGGCTTTTGTCTGGGATGCCGAAGGTAATAAATATCTGGATTTTGTAGCCGGTCTGGCCGTTAATTCCCTGGGCCACTGCCATCCCAAAGTGGTTGAGGCTATCCGGGAACAGGCCGAGACCCTTATGCATGTATCCAACCTGTACTGGATTGAGCCCCAGGTGAAACTGGCCAGGTTACTGGTGGAAAATTCGGCCTTAGACAAGGTATTTTTCTGCAACAGCGGGGCGGAAGCCAATGAAGGAGCCATCAAATTGGCCCGTAAGTATGCGAAAAAGTACCTGGGCCCCGATAAATACGAAATTATTACCATGGAAAAATCCTTCCATGGCCGCACTCTGGCGGCCATTACCGCCACGGCCCAGCCCAAGTACCAGAAAGACCTGGACCCCCTGCCGCCTGGTTTTAAGTATGTGCCTTTGAACGACTTTGCGGCTTTGGAAAAAGCAATTTCCCCCAACACCTGTGCTGTTATGATGGAACCTGTACAGGGTGAAGGCGGGGTAAATGTGGCCGATTACGATTATATGCAACAGGTGAAACAGCTCTGCCTGGAGAAAAACCTGCTTTTAATTTTCGATGAAGTTCAGTGCGGACTGGGGCGGACAGGTAAATTGTTTGCTTACGAACATTACAATGTAGAGCCCAATATTATGACTTTAGCCAAGGCCATTGCCGGCGGTTTCCCCATGGGGGCTCTGCTGGCCACGGACAAGGTAGCTGAATGTTTCCAACCGGGCGACCATGCCTCCACCTTTGGCGGCAACCCGCTGGCGGCGGCAGCCGGCTGTGCGGCTGTGAGCATTTTGGCCGATAAAGACTTTCTTGTCGAGGTAGCTGAAAAAGGAGCCTATTTTGAGCAAAAGCTGCACCGTTTAAAAGACAAATATTCCTTTATCACCGATGTCAGGGGAAAAGGCCTGATTTTGGGTCTGGGAATAACCGTTGACGGGAAATCGATTGTAGATGGATGTTTGCAGAAAGGGTTAATTATCAATTGTGTTGGTTCCAATGTGTTACGGTTTATACCGCCTTTGATTATAACGAAACAAAATATTGACGACGCCGTTAACATTATTGATGAGGTTATGTCCGGCCTTTCCTTTAATGAAGTTGAGCTATAATCTTGACAAGGGGAGAAGTAATTTTATGCCGAAGCGTACTGACATAAAAAAAGTATTGGTAATAGGCTCGGGGCCGATTATTATCGGCCAGGCGGCGGAGTTTGATTATGCCGGTACCCAGGCTTGCAAAGCCCTAAAGGAAGAAGGTTTGGAAGTAGTCCTGGTCAACAGCAACCCGGCCACTATTATGACCGACGGGCACATAGCCGACAAAGTTTACATAGAACCTCTGACATGGGAATCAGTAGCCAAGATAATCCGGCTGGAAAAGCCTGACGGTTTGCTGCCTACCCTGGGCGGTCAGACGGGGTTGAATATTGCTGTGGAACTGGCCGAGAAAGGAGTGCTGCGGGAAGAGGGCGTGGCTTTGTTGGGCACTTCCCTGGAGACCATTAAAAGGGCAGAAGACCGGGAAATGTTCAAAGAGCTGATGCTGGAAATAAACGAACCTATCCCGGAGAGCGTCATCATCTCCAGGCTGGATGAAGCCTTTGAATTTGTGAAAAGAGTGGGTTATCCCGTTATTGTCCGACCGGCCTATACTTTGGGAGGGACCGGAGGAGGAATAGTCGGAAACGAAGCAGAACTGACAGAAATTGTAACCAAGGGTCTGAACGCATCCCTTATAAATCAGGTGCTGTTGGAACGCAGCGTGGCCGGCTGGAAGGAAATTGAATACGAGGTAATGCGGGACAGCGCCGATAACTGTATTACCATCTGCAACATGGAAAACCTGGATCCGGTAGGCATACATACGGGGGATAGCATAGTTGTGGCACCGTCCCAGACCTTGAGTGACAAAGAATACCAGATGCTGCGGGCGGCGGCGCTGAAAATTATTCGGGCCCTGAAAATAGAAGGGGGCTGCAATGTTCAATTTGCCCTGAACCCTAACAGTTTCGAATACGTTGTTATCGAAGTAAACCCCAGGGTAAGCCGGTCCAGTGCTTTAGCTTCCAAAGCCACCGGATACCCCATAGCCAAGATGGCAGCCAAGATAGCCATAGGGCTGCATTTGAACGAAATAACCAACCCTGTTACGGGGAAGACGACAGCCTGTTTTGAACCGGCGCTGGATTACGTGGTAGTGAAGATTCCCCGCTGGCCCTTTGACAAGTTTGCTACCGCCGACCGCCGGCTGGGCACCCAGATGAAGGCAACAGGCGAAGTTATGTCTATTGACCGCAGTTTTGAAGCTGCGTTAATGAAGGCTATCCGCTCGCTGGAAATAGGTGTCTATGGATTGAGATTAAAGAATTCCGCCCGTTGGACAGATATGGAAATCGAAGACAAACTGGCTAACGGCGATGACGAACGGCTCTTTGTTATTGCCGAAGCCTTTCGCAGGTGTATGACCGTCCGGGAAGTGGCCCAGCTTTCCAAAATTGACAATTGGTTTTTATGGAAGATTAAAAAACTGGTGGATATTGAGCAGGCCCTACAGAGTTCAGGAGGCAACCCCGCAACCGAGCTGCTTCGGGAGGCCAAGGTGAATGGTTTTTCTGATTACAACATAGCTCAGTTGACGGGTTTACCTGAGCCAGAGGTCAGGGAAATGCGCAAGAGAGCCGGCATAATCCCTGTTTACAAAATGGTGGACACCTGCGCCGCCGAATTTGAAGCGGCTACTCCCTACTATTATTCAACTTACGATGATGAAGATGAAGTGGTCGTCAGCGAAAGAAAAAAAGTCATTGTGCTGGGTTCCGGTCCCATCCGGATCGGTCAGGGCATAGAGTTCGACTATTGTTCGGTTCATTCAGTCTGGGGTTTAAAGCAGGAGGGAATAGAATCGATAATCATTAACAATAACCCGGAGACGGTCAGTACTGACTTCGATACTGCCGATAAGCTCTATTTTGAACCACTGACCTTTGAAGACGTTATGAATATTATTGAAAAAGAAAAGCCTTACGGGGTGATCGTCCAGTTTGGCGGTCAGACAGCCATCAACCTGGCCGGTGACCTTTCCGGGGCAGGAGTACGTGTGCTGGGAACTCCGGTAGCCCAGATAGATGAAGCTGAAGACAGGGAAAAGTTCGAACGCCTGCTGAGAACCCTGGCGATTCCCCAATCGGAAGGGAAAACGGCCTTCACGGTTAAAGAAGCCCAAGAAATCGCTGAAAAGCTAGGTTACCCCGTTTTGGTTCGCCCTTCCTACGTACTTGGCGGCCGGGCCATGGAGATAGTGCATAATACCGGTGAACTCCTGAAATATATGGAAACTGCCGTTCAGGTATCACCGAAGCACCCGGTGCTGGTGGACAAATATATACGGGGAAAAGAAGTAGAGGTTGATGCTATCGGCGACGGGGAAAATATCTTGATTCCCGGCATTATGGAACACATTGAACGGGCCGGTGTGCACTCCGGCGACAGTATCGCCTGTTATCCGGTACAGACATTGACACAGGAGGAACAGCAAAAGGTCATCGATTATACTACCCGGATAGCTAAAGCTTTAAAAATTTGTGGGTTGATCAACATCCAGTATGTGGTGGGTGAAGAGGAGGTATATGTTTTAGAGGTTAACCCGCGGGCATCCCGTACCGTGCCCGTTCTGAGCAAGGTTACCGGCGTGCCCATGGTTTCCGTGGCTGCCCGGGCCATGGTAGGGCGCTCTCTGCGGGAACAGGGTTATCCGACGGGTCTGTGGAAACTGCCTAACCATGTTACCGTAAAGGCCCCCGTATTCTCTTTTGAAAAGCTTACGCAGGTAGACATATCTCTGGGCCCGGAGATGAAATCCACCGGTGAAGTTATGGGTGTGGACCGCAGTTTTGCTCATGCCTTATACAAAGCCATGCTGGCGGCCGGTTTGAGATTCAGCACTGCAGGCGCCATATTGGCGGCTATTGCCGATAAAGATAAGCAGGAGGCCGTGCCTATCATAAGACAATACGCCGACATGGGTTTTGCTGTCTTTGCCACCGAGGAAACAGCCAAAGTTCTGCAGGCTGAAGGGATTCCCGCCCAACCTGTCCTGGGGCAGTTGGACCCCTTGCACCTGATTCGCGAAGGGCGGGTGCAGTTTGTGATCAATACCCCTACCAAAGGTAAAGTACGCGGCAGGCTGGGCTTCAGTATCAGGCGTACAGCAGCGGAATTCAGGGTGCCCTGTTTCACTTCCCTGGATACGGCGGCAGCGGTCTTAAAAATTCTGGAGTTTCTCCGCCGGGGAGAAGAGCCCTATCCTGTTTCCATGGACGACTTTACAGCCCACGTCAGAGGTAGAGGCTAAAGAACCTAAAAAATATTGTATAGTTTGCCTTATTAAGGTAAACTAGTAACGTGACAGGAGGGAATGCCATGATTCCGCATACAACTTTAAAGGGAAAGGACCTACTTGCCCTATACGCGTTAACCAGGGAAGAAATAATGGATATATTGAAAGTTGCTGCAGAACTCAAGCAAAAGCAGAAAGAGGGGATACCCCATCCCCTTTTGGCCGGGAAGACGCTGGCCATGATTTTTACCAAGTCTTCCACCAGGACCAGGGTATCCTTTGAAGTAGCCATGCACCAGTTAGGGGGCTATCCCCTGTTCCTGAGCGGCCAGGAACTGCAGTTGGGCCGCGGCGAGACTATTGCCGATACAGCCCGGGTATTGTCCCGTTATGTAGACGGGATCATGATCCGCACCTATGCCCATTCCGATGTGGAGGAACTGGCCAGGTACGCTGATGTGCCCGTCATTAACGGGTTAACCGATTTAAACCACCCATGCCAGATCCTGGCCGATTTCCAGACCATTATAGAGCACAAGGGCCGTCTGGAAGGATTGAAGCTGGCCTATGTGGGAGACGGCAACAATGTCTGTCATTCCCTGCTGAACGGATGTGCCAAGGTGGGGATGCATATATCTGTTGCCACGCCCAAAGGGTATGAACCAAATGCGGAGATAGTGCAGAAGGCTATGGCCGATGCCCGGGCTAGCGGAGCAGTGGTGGAAATTCTGGAGGACCCCTGCCGGGCCGTTAAAGATGCTGACGTAATATATACCGACGTCTGGGCCAGTATGGGCCAGGAGGCAGAATATGCCAAGCGGCTGAAAATATTCAGACCTTATCAGGTAAATCCTGACCTTGTCAAAGGAGCCAAGCCGGATTACCTGTTTATGCACTGCCTGCCGGCCCACAGGGGAGAGGAAGTGGCGGCGGAAGTAATCGACGGCCCCAATTCTGTTGTTTTTGACGAGGCCGAAAACAGGCTGCATGCGCAGAAAGCCGTGCTGGCGCTGACAATAGGGTAGTAAGTGGTCACTGGCCACTGTGCAGAAAATATCTGGGAAGGGAGTTTTAATCATGGCCAAAAAAGTTGTGCTTGCGTATTCCGGAGGTTTGGATACCTCAATTATCATTCCCTGGTTAAAGGAAAATTACGGTTACGAAGTTATTGCCATGGCTGCCGATGTAGGCCAGGGAGAGGAACTGGCACCGTTAAATGAGAAAGCTATCAAAACAGGGGCCAGCAAGATTTACATAGAAGACCTGAAAGAAGAATTTGTCACCGATTTCGTCTGGCCTACCTTGAAAGCGGGGGCTGTATATGAAGGTAAATACCTGCTGGGTACAAGTTTTGCCCGCCCGCTCATTGCCAAACGTCTGGTGGAAATCGCCCGGCAGGAGGGTGCTGAAGCCGTGGCCCACGGAGCCACCGGCAAAGGCAATGACCAGGTGCGGTTTGAACTAACGGTAAAGGCACTGGCGCCCGATTTGAAAATTATCGCGCCCTGGCGTGAATGGGATATCAGGTCCAGGGAGGATGCTATCGAATATGCGGAAGCCAGGGGTATCCCCATTCCTGTGAAAAAAGGCCATGCTTACAGTATGGACCGGAACCTCTGGCATTTAAGCCACGAAGGAGAAGACCTGGAAGACCCATGGAACGAGCCCAAGGACGAAATGTTGTTAATGATTACCCCGCCGGAAAAGGCTCCCGATAAACCGACTTACGTGGAAATCGAGTTTGAAAAAGGCGTTCCGGTTAAGGTTGATGGAAAGGCTTACGGGCCAGTTGAACTGATTCAGTATTTGAACGAAGTTGCCGGCAAAAACGGCGTGGGTATAGTGGACATGGTAGAAAACCGGCTGGTGGGCATGAAGTCCAGGGGTGTTTACGAAACTCCGGGCGGAACCGTTCTGTATGCGGCCCACCGTGAATTGGAGCTTTTGTGTCTGGACAGGGAAACCTTGCATTACAAGGATCTGCTGGCGCAGCGCTATGCAGAACTGGTATACTATGGTATTTGGTACCATCCGTTGCGCGAAGCTCTTGATGCCTTTGTGGATGTGACCCAGAAAACAGTCACCGGTACGGTGCGGATGAAGCTGTATAAGGGTAGTTGTACGCCGGCCGGCAGTAAATCGCCTTATTCCTTGTACAATGAGGAGTTGTCCACCTTTGGACGCGATGAGGTATATAATCAGAAAGACGCTGAAGGCTTCATAAACCTTTTTGGCTTGCCTTTAAAGGTGCGGGCCTTGATGGAGCTGAAGTCCGGACTGAGAAAATAAGTTTTTGTCAAGTTTACCGATAAGGTTGATGCCTATGATGTATTTGATATGGGGACTGCTGGTGTTAATGTCAGCCATGGGGATGTCTCTTGGCTTATTTTACTATTTTAAGCCTGAATATGTTGTGGACAGGCGGGTCAAAAAGATGAACCTTCCTGTCCACGATAAAGACCCGGAGTTCCGGAAATGGTTTAAAAAAGAATATGAGACACAGGTTAACCGGACCCGAAAAATGGGCAAGATGCTGTTCATTATTGAAATGGTATGGTTAATTATCATACTGGCGCTCCTTATCAGCGGCAGCGGTACTTTGACCAAATAAGGGGTTGAAATAAGTTGAAATTATGGGGTGGCAGGTTTCAAAAGGAAACGGACAAGCTGGTGGAGGATTTCCATTCTTCCATTGCCTTTGACCGGAGATTAGCTAAGCAGGATGTCAGAGGAAGTATTGCTCATGCCCGTATGCTGGGGAAGCAGGGCATTATATCGCCGGAAGAGGTAGATAAAATAATAGCAGGTTTGCAATCCATTTTGGCCGACATAGAAGGCGGCAAAGTGGAGTTTGAGATAGGCGCCGAGGATATCCACATGAATATAGAAAAGCTTTTAACGGAGCGGATTGGCGATGTAGGGCGCAAGCTGCACACAGCACGCAGTAGAAATGACCAGGTAGCCCTTGATATTCGTATTTATCTGAAGCAGGAAATCAGGGAGATCGAGGCTTTACTGGTCAATCTGCAGGAAACCTTGCTGGAGATGGCAGAGAAGCACCTGTATACTGTTATGCCCGGTTATACCCACCTGCAGCGGGCTCAGCCAATCACCTTTGGGCACCACCTGATGGCTTATTTCCAGATGTTCAAGCGGGATATAGAACGCATGCAAGACTGCTTTAAGAGAACTGACGTTATGCCATTGGGGTCCGGCGCTTTGGCCGGGACAACTTTTCATCTGGACAGGCAGGCTGTGGCTGCGGAACTGGACTTTTCGGCCATCAGTGAAAACAGCCTGGATGGGGTCAGTGACCGTGACTTTGCCATAGAGTTTTGTGCTGCTGCTGCTATACTGATGATGCATATGAGCCGGTTCTGTGAAGAAATAATTTTATGGGCTTCAGCGGAATTTCAGTTTATTGAGTTGGACGACGCTTATTCCACAGGCAGTAGTATCATGCCACAGAAAAAGAACCCCGATGTGGCGGAACTTATTCGGGGTAAAACGGGCCGTGTATATGGCGACCTGATGGCGCTTCTGACAGTAATGAAGTCTTTACCCCTGGCTTATAACAAGGACATGCAGGAAGATAAGGAAGCATTATTTGATGCCATTGATACGGTAAAAGGCTGTCTCCTGGTCTTTACGCCAATGGTAGAGACGATGCGTGTAAACAGGGAAGTCATGGCCAGGGCTGCCAGCGGCGGATTTACCAATGCCACGGAAGTGGCTGATTACCTGGCCAAAAAAGGGGTGCCTTTCAGAAAAGCCCATGAAATTGTAGGCAAGCTGGTGCTGGGTTGTCTGGAAAAAGGTAAATCTCTGGACCAACTGACCGTTGCAGAGTACAAAGAGGCCTCGCCACTCATCGAGGAAGATATCTATGATGCCATAAACATAGAGAAATGTGTGGCGGCCAGAAAAGTTTCCGGCGGTCCCGCCCCTGAGGCCGTTTTGGAATCCATCAAATCCGGGCGCGCCTGGCTGGAAAGGTTAAAAAATATCGCTTCTTGAATTTCAACGTAGCCGGTTGTATACTAAAAAGAATAGGATATGTTTGAAAATTCTATATCATTGGTTTTTGAGGGGAGAGAGCAAGAATTGAAAATTATTGTGCAGAAATTTGGCGGTACTTCTGTGGCAACGGCAGAAGCCAGGCACAAAGCCATGGAAA
The DNA here is from genome assembly GCF_001263415.1 of Thermincola ferriacetica. Taxonomy (NCBI): domain Bacteria; kingdom Bacillati; phylum Bacillota; class Clostridia; order Eubacteriales; family Thermincolaceae; genus Thermincola; species Thermincola carboxydiphila. The sequence goes on along the minus strand of NZ_LGTE01000012.1, from coordinate 16,555 downwards.
AGATTATCCGGGCTAAAAATGAAGGTTTTGCACCGGTGGTGGTTGTTTCAGCTATGGGTAGAAAGGGACAGCCTTATGCCACCGATACCCTCATAGATTTAGTAAAATCAATTGATAAGGAAATAGAACCACGGGAATTGGATCTGCTGATTTCCTGCGGGGAAATTATTTCTTCCGTTGTTTTAGCCCATTCCTTAAAAGCCAAAGGATATCCCGCTGTGGCTCTGACGGGGGCGCAGGCCGGAATACTTACTGACGACAATTATGGAAATGCGCAAATTGTGAACATAGACCCCACACCGATTAAGAAATATGTCGAGGAAGGCAAAATCGTTGTAGTGGCTGGTTTCCAGGGTTGCAGTTCCAATGGGGATGTAACCACTCTTGGGCGGGGCGGCAGCGATACGACGGCAACTGCCCTAGGGGCAGCTATTAAGGCTGAGTTTGTCGAAATTTATACTGACGTTGATGGGGTAATGACCGTTGATCCCCGTTTAGAACCGGAAGCCAATATCTTGAAAGATATTACATACAAAGAAATTTGCGAAATGGCTTACCAGGGGGCCAAGGTTATTCATCCCAGGGCTGTGGAGGCAGCTATGTCCGGGCATGTGCCCATAAAGATCAAAAATACATTTAGCGATGCGGAAGGGACGTTAATTACTGATAGGGCGGCAGCAAGGGTAATTACAGGGTTGGCTCATATCGCAGATCTCTCCCAGATCCGGGTAGTTTTGAGCGAAGAAGCCATTCAAATGGCCAAGGTCAGGGTCTTCAAGTTAATGGCGGAAGCTAAGATAAGCCTGGATTTGATCAACGTTGGGTCTGATTCTCTGCATTTTGTGGTCAGTTCCGAACAGGCCCCAAAAGCGCTGAATATATTGCAGGAGGCGGGATTTGATGCCAGGGTTAGAGCCGGCTGCGCCAAAGTATCCATTATCGGAGCAGGTATGGAAGGCGTGCCGGGCGTTATGGCGAAGGTTATGGAGAGCCTTGATAAAGCAGGTATCAACGTACTGCAGACATCTGACTCCGACATCACTATTTCCTGCCTGGTAAAAGAAGAAGACATGGCTGATGCCGTCAAAGTTCTGCACAATGCCTTTGGGCTTAACCAACAATCAGACGGAGAAGAAAATTCCGAGCAAATTTTATAAAAATTGTCTTGACATACAGGAAGAGAATTTTGTATACTAGATTCAAATTTATTTGCGGCAAAGATAATGAAGGGGAGGAGAAACATTGAATTTCAGGCTGCAGAGAGCCGGAGTAAGGTGCAAGTCCGGCGCCGAAACAATGTTTCAGGATCACCCCGGAATCGTCTTACGAACGGCTGAAAAGCTCAGTAGTTTCGACCGGTTGACATCCGTTACAATGTCGTGGTGAATACATAAGTGGCTGTGTGTTTTGATGCGCGCAGCAAGCAGGGTGGTACCGCGGAAGGTTTAACCTCTCGTCCCTGGCAGATTTCTAACTATGCCCGGATGAGGGGTTTTTCTTTATATATAGGGTAGTTTAAAAGGGTCTATAAATTTCATAATATACAAATTTCAATTTTAAACGGGGGGATGGACATGATTATCTATCTAGACGGTAAGTATGTACCAAAAGAAGAGGCTGTTGTTTCCATTTTTGACCATGGCCTGCTGTATGGTGACGGTGTGTTCGAGGGGATTAGGGCCTATCACGGCCGGGTTTTCCGCTTACAGGAACACCTGGTTCGCCTTTACGAATCAGCAAAATCAATTATGTTAGAGATACCGGTAACGATTGAGGAAATGGAAGAAATTGTCCTCGAGACCCTGCGCAGGAATAATCTGCGGGATGCTTACATAAGACTCGTTGTTACCAGAGGTGTGGGCGACCTGGGGCTGGATCCCCGTAAATGCTCCAAACCGACCCTTTTCTGCATCGCTTCCTCTATTCAGCTTTATCCCAGTGAACTTTATGAAAAGGGGCTGGAAGTTATAACAGTTCCCACGAGGCGGAATATTAGCGATGCTTTGAGTCCACGTATTAAATCACTGAACTACCTCAACAATATCATGGCCAAAATTGAAGCCAACCTGGCCGGTACTTTGGAAGCGATAATGCTGAATGCTGAAGGATATGTGGCAGAAGCTACAGGCGACAATGTTTTCCTGGTCAAGAACGGAGTGCTGATTAGTCCTCCAAATTACGCCGGATTGCTTGAAGGCGTAACAAGAAACGCCGTAATGGAATTGGCCGGGAAAGAGGGAATTGAAGTGAAAGAAACTCTCTTTACCAGGCATGATATTTATATTGCAGACGAGGTATTCCTTACAGGCACTGCCGCAGAAATTATTCCCGTTGTGAAAGTAGACGCCAGGACCATTGGCGATGGCAAACCCGGTCCGATTACCGCCAAGCTTACGGAAGCTTTCCATAAACTGACCGAAATTGACGGGCCCAAGATTTTTCCCGAGGAATAACTCCTATTGATGTAAAATTAAGGGAGAGGATAACATGCGTAGCGATTCTGTAACCAAGGGTCTGGAAAAAGCCCCCCACCGGTCTCTGTTTAAAGCCATGGGTTATACCAATGAGGAACTGTCCAGGCCGCTGATTGGTGTGGTTAATGCACATAACGAAGTTATCCCGGGCCATTATCATCTAAATGAACTAGCAGAAGCGATAAAGGCCGGCATACGCATGGCCGGAGGTACACCCATAGAGTTCCCGGCAATCGGGGTCTGTGACGGCATAGCGATGAACCATGCCGGCATGAAGTATTCCTTGGCCAGCCGGGAGTTAATTGCCGATTCCATTGAGATTATGACGCAGGCCCACGCTTTTGACGGCCTGGTATTGATACCCAACTGCGATAAGATCATCCCCGGGATGCTAATGGCGGCGGCCCGGCTCAATATTCCCACTGTCGTGGTCAGCGGTGGGCCCATGTTAACAGGCAAATACAGAGGCCGCGAAGTATCTCTCAGCAACATATTTGAAGGCATCGGCGCAGTGCGTGCCGGCAGGATGACTGAGGAAGACCTGGCGGAAATGGAAGAGTGCGTATGCCCGGGCTGCGGTTCCTGCGCCGGCATGTTTACCGCCAATACCATGAACTGCCTGACGGAAGTACTGGGCATGGGTCTGCCGGGTAACGGTACCATACCCGCTGTTTATTCCGGTCGCAGGCGACTGGCCAAATACGCCGGTATGCAGATTATGGAGCTGGTGAAAAAGGATATTAAGCCGCTGGATATCATGACAGAAAAGGCCTTCCAAAACGCCATTGCAGTAGATATGGCCCTTGGTGGTTCTACCAATACAATATTGCATTTACCGGCTATTGCCAATGAATGTGGTTTTGAGCTAAGCCTGGATCTATTTCAGGAGATAAACGAAAAGACACCGCAATTATGTAAACTGAGCCCTTCCGATACCCATCATATTCAGGATCTGGACGAAGCAGGCGGTATCCCGGCTGTTATGGCTGAATTAAGTAAAAAAGGGCTTATTCATCTAGACCTTCTGACAGTAACAGGCAAAACAGTGGGTGAAAACATTACCGGTTGCTCCATTCTAAACCCGGAAGTTATTCGGCCCCTGGGCAATCCCTACAGCGAAACGGGCGGATTGGCAATTTTAAAGGGAAACCTTGCACCACAGGGGGCTGTTGTCAAAAAAGCCGGTGTAGTACCGGAAATGCTGAGGCATTCAGGCCCGGCCAGGGTGTTTGACTCCGAGGAAGAAACCATGTCTGCGCTAATGGCCGGTAAGATTAAAAAGGGCGATGTGATTATAATCCGTTACGAAGGGCCCAAAGGCGGGCCAGGTATGCGGGAAATGCTGACGCCGACGGCTACAGTGGCGGGACTGGGCCTGGATAAAGAGGTGGCGCTTATTACAGACGGTCGTTTTTCCGGCGCTACCCGCGGCGCATCTATCGGGCATGTCTCTCCCGAAGCTGCCGAAGGGGGACCTATAGCTATAGTACAGGAAGGAGATATCATTGAAATAGATATTCCCAACGGTAAACTGAACATCCGCCTCAGTGACGAGGAAATAAAAGAGAGGCTGTCCGCGTGGCAGCCACCCGCGCCAAAGGTGAAGAAAGGATACTTGGCCCGGTACGCCAAAATGGTTACTTCAGCCAGTACCGGCGCAGTTCTGAAGGAATAAGCGATGCGTTTAAAAAAAATAAACGGTGTAGTTTAAAAAAATGAACGGTGCAGTTCTAAAGGAATAATAGCCAGCCGCACTGCACCTTTCTACAATGGAGGTGGGAAGGATGAAGTTTTCAGGCGCCGAGATCCTGGTAAAAAGCTTAATGGAAGAAGGTGTTGATACCATATTCGGATATCCCGGCGGGGCCGTTTTGGAAATTTATGATGCTTTATACCATTCTTCAATTAAGCATTACCTGGTGCGGCACGAACAAGGAGCCATCCATGCTGCTGACGGCTACGCAAGAGCCACGGGAAAACCAGGGGTTTGTTTGGCAACCTCCGGCCCTGGGGCTACCAACCTGGTGACAGGGATAGCCACTGCCTATATGGATTCCATCCCCATTGTTGCCTTTACGGGGCAGGTAGCTTGCGACCTGATAGGCAGAGATTCCTTCCAGGAAGCAGATATAACCGGTATAACCTTACCTATAACAAAACATAACTTTCTGGTCAAAGATGTTAGGGACCTGGCCCGGACGATTAAAGAGGCATTCCATATTGCTACAACGGGGCGCCCGGGTCCGGTGCTTATAGATATTCCCAAAGATGTTTCCATTAAAAAGACCAAGTTTAAGTACCCGGAAACAGTAGAACTGAGAGGTTACCGCCCCATTTTGTACGGTAACCCCAACCAAATTAGGCAGGCGGCCCAACTGATTATGGACGCAAAACGGCCGCTGATTTACGCCGGGGGTGGGGTAGTTATATCAGGCGCCCATAAAGAACTTCTGGAATTGGCCGAACTGACGGGCTGCCCGGTAACCACCACCCTGATGGGGATTGGAAGTTTCCCGGAAAATCATCCCTTATCACTAGGTATGCTGGGCATGCACGGGACCAAGTATGCTAACTATGCTGTCTGTGAATGCGATCTGTTAATTTCCGTCGGCGCCAGGTTTGATGACAGGGTAACGGGTAGACTTGACGAATTTGCACCACATGCCAAGATTATACATATCGATGTTGACCCGGCGGAAATAGGGAAGAATGTCAGGGTTGATGTGCCAATTGTCGGAGACGTAAAAAATGTGCTTGCCGAAATTAATAAGCAACTTGAACCTCAAAAACATCCCCAGTGGGAAGAACAAATAAGGCACTGGAAAGAAACCTATCCATTAACCTATTCTAAAGAAGGATGCCTGAAACCACAATACGTTGTCGAACAAATTTACGAAGTTACCAAAGGAGACGCCATTATAACCACCGAAGTAGGGCAAAACCAAATGTTTGCCGCCCAATTTTATACTTATACTGAGCCCAGAACCTTTATAACTTCAGGCGGATTGGGGACCATGGGTTACGGGCTGCCTGCCGCCATCGGAGCAAAGGTAGGCCGGCCCGATAAGGTCGTCATCGACATTGCCGGCGATGGCAGTATCCAGATGAACATTCAGGAACTGGCCACCGCTGTTCACAATGAAATTCCGGTTATAGTGGCCATTTTAAATAATAACTTCCTGGGTATGGTCAGGCAGTGGCAGGAGATATTCTATGAAGGGCGTTACTCATACACGGAAATAAGCGGGCCCGATTTTGTAAAACTTGCAGAAGCGTATGGGGCGCTTGGGTTGAGGGTTACAGAGGCTAAAGATGTGAAACCTGCGCTGGAACAGGCTATTGCCGCCAACAAACCGGTACTCATAGACTTTGTGGTGGAACGGGAAGAGAATGCATTTCCCATGGTACCGCCCGGAGGTACTTTGAACCGGATGTTAGGAGGTTGAGAAAATGAGACATACACTGGCTGTTCTGGTAGAAAATAACCCTGGCGTTTTGACCAGGGTAGCGGGACTTTTCAGCCGCCGCGGGTATAATATTGACAGTCTTGCCGTAGGTAGGACAGAGAATGCAAGGATATCCAGGATGACCATTGTCGTAGAAGGTGACGACAATGTGCTGGAACAGGTTACCAAACAACTGAACAAGTTGATTGACGTAATTAAAATCTGCGATATTACATCGGAACAATATGTAGACAGGGAACTGGTGCTGATCAAAGTTGCGGCAGACCCTTCCGTACGTGGAGAGATAATGCAGATTGTCGATATTTTCAGGGCCCGGATAGTAGATATCGGCAGAAAGACCTTGATGATTGAATGTACCGGTGATGAAGGCAAAATCAATGCGATTATTGAATCCCTTAAGCCCTTTGGTATCCGCGAACTTGTCCGCACCGGTAAAATAGCCATGCTCAGGGGCGCAAAATCTACTTCTGTTGACGGAACAGACGACAGCTCAAACGTGATAAACGGGAATTCAAATGATAGGGAGGATGATTAGACCATGAAAATGTTTTACGACAATGACGCTGATTTAGCGTTACTGCAGGGGAAAACCGTAGCGGTCATCGGGTATGGCAGCCAGGGGCATGCCCAGGCTCTGAACCTGAGAGACAGCGGCGTAAATGTAATTATTGGTTTGCGCCGGGACCTACCGGACTGGGATAAGGCTGTAGAGGCCGGTTTTGAGGTTTATCCCGTTGCCGAGGCCGCTGCTAAAGCTGATATTATCCAGATTCTAGTACCTGACCAGATCCAGGGTGACCTGTACAAAAGTGAAATCGCCGAGCATATGACTGAAGGTAAAGCCCTATGTTTCTCCCACGGTTTTAACATACATTTCGGGCAAATTGTACCGCCGGCAAATGTGGATGTATTCATGGTAGCGCCGAAGAGCCCAGGCCATATGGTACGCAGGATGTATCAGGAAGGAGCGGGGGTTCCCGGCCTGGTAGCAGTACATCAGGATTACACCGGCAAAGCAATGGATATTGCCCTGGCTTATGCCAAAGGTATAGGCTGCACAAGAGCCGGAGTATTTGAAACATCTTTTAAAGAAGAAACGGAAACAGACCTGTTTGGTGAGCAGGCTGTCTTATGCGGGGGTGTTTCCGAACTTATTAAAGCAGGTTTTGATACCCTGGTTGAAGCCGGATATGCGCCGGAAATGGCTTATTTTGAATGTTTACACGAATTAAAGCTGATAGTTGACCTGATATACGAAGGCGGCCTAAGTTATATGCGGTATTCAATCAGTGATACAGCTGAATATGGAGATTATGTTACGGGGCCAAGAATAATCACAGAAGAAACCAGACAAGAAATGAGACAAATTCTTTATGAAATTCAATCAGGTCAGTTTGCCCGTGAATGGCTGTTGGAAAATAAGATTAACCGTCCTGTTTTCAATGCCATGAAAAAAGCAGAAGCAGAACACCCAATCGAAGTTGTGGGGAAACGCTTACGGGAAATGATGCCTTGGTTGAAGAAAAAAGGATAAAATTTCACCACAGGGGCCTCAAAACAGGCCCCTGCCTGTTATAAGGGTTCTGGAATAACCCTTTGAGAATAAGTCAGGGTGAATTGAAAATTTTAGGAGGTGAAGGGATGTCCGATAGCAACAAAATTTACATTTTTGATACTACCTTAAGGGACGGCGAACAGTCGCCCGGGGTCAGTTTGAATAACCACGAAAAACTGGACATTGCCCGGCAACTGCAGAAACTGGGCGTAGATATTATAGAAGCCGGATTTCCCATGGCGTCGCAGGGCGATTTTGAGGCAGTGAAAACTATTGCAGAGAATGTGAAGGGAGTAACTATCTGCGGCTTGAGCAGAGCTGCCTTCAACGACATAGACAGGGCCTGGGAGGCCATTAAAGTCGCAGATCAGCCACGCATTCATACCTTTATTGCCACTTCCGATATTCACTTGCAATATAAACTGAGGATGACCAGGCAGCAAGTTATTGAAGCTGCCGTGGCGGCTGTAAAACACGCCAAGAAATATACCTCCGATGTAGAGTTTTCGGCCGAAGATGCCTTCCGCAGCGAGCTGGGCTTCTTGTGCCAGGTACTGGAAGCCGCCATTGATGCGGGAGCGACTACCGTGAATATCCCCGATACTGTCGGCTATGCCACTCCTGCCGAATTCGGGCAATTTATCAAAGAGATAAGGGAAAAGGTCCCCAATATTCATAAGGCCAGAATCAGCGTCCATTGTCACAATGACTTGGGTTTAGCTGTGGCCAATTCCCTGGCGGCGGTAGCTAACGGTGCAACCCAGGTGGAATGCACCATTAACGGAATTGGCGAACGGGCCGGCAATGCCGCTTTGGAAGAAGTGGTCATGGCTTTGTATACCAGGAAAAGCCTTTTTAACAAAACCACAGGCATAAATACCCGGGAGATTTACCGGACCAGCCGCCTTGTTACCAATTTAACGGGTATGAAAATACAGCCTAACAAAGCGGTGGTCGGGAAAAATGCCTTTGCTCATGAATCAGGCATTCACCAGGACGGGGTTTTAAAAGAACGCAGTACTTATGAAATAATGAACCCTGAATTGATAGGTTTAAATGTCAATAACATTGTGCTCGGCAAACATTCGGGCCGCCATGCCATCAGGGACCGTCTGGCCGAACTGGGATACGTCCTTGATGATTCGGAATTAAACAAAGCTTTCGAAAAATTCAAAAACCTGGCCGATAAGAAGAAGGAAGTTACCGACGAAGACCTGGTTGCCCTGGTTGAGGAAGAAATAAGAAGCATCCCGGCTACTTACGAATTAGAATACTTACATATATCCAGTGGGACCAGGGTCATTCCCACCGCTACTATAAGCTTGAGCAAAAACGGCGAACCGGTTGAGGACGCTGCCTGCGGCGACGGACCTGTTGATGCTATATACAAAGCGGTGGAGAAAATTACGGGCTTAAACTGCACCTTGCTTTTATATAACCTGAGCGCTGTTACCGGGGGAAAAGACGCCCTGGGCGAAGTTACGGTGAAAATCAGGCCCAACGGTTCGGCCAAAACCTATTTGGGCCGCGGTGTCAGCACGGACGTATTGGAAGCCAGCGCCAAGGCTTATATCAACGCAGTAAACAAGGTGGTTTATGACAGAATGCAGGCGGCAGAAGAAACGGTTGCTTTACCGAAAAAAGAAGGGGTCTGACAGGAATAGCAAGCTTAAATTTGAAAGAATGAAGAATTTAACATAAAGAAGGAATTTAACCAAAAGAAGGATCTTGTTGAAAAAGAGAATGTGGCAGGAAAATTATGAGCAGAGTTGCAGTACCAGAAAAGGGAGAGGTGAGAAATATGGGAATGACTATAACCGAAAAAATACTGGCGGCCCATTGTGGGAAAGACAAGGTGGTACCCGGTGAGTTGATTAATTGCAAGGTAGATGTTGTTTTGGGCAACGACATAACTGCCCCGGTAGCGATAAAAGAATTTGAAAAAATCGGCGTGGAAACGGTTTTTGATAAAGATAGGGTGGTACTGGTGCCTGACCACTTTACCCCCAACAAAGATATAAAATCTGCGGAGCAGGCCAAACTGATCCGCGATTTTGCCCGCAAACATAAGATTACCAATTATTTTGAGGTGGGTAAGGTGGGGATTGAACACTGCCTGCTCCCGGAGCAGGGCATTGTCGGGCCCGGCGATGTTGTTATAGGCGCCGATTCCCACACTTGCACCTATGGCGCTCTGGGGGCTTTTTCCACGGGTATCGGTAGTACCGATATGGCGGCAGCCATGGCGACCGGAGAAGTATGGTTTAAAGTTCCCGAATCCATCAAGTTTGTGTTTTATGGCGACCAGCTTAATCCCTGGGTCAGCGGTAAAGACCTGATTCTGTATGTAATAGGCCAAATCGGGGTTGACGGAGCGCTGTATAAAGCAATGGAATTCACAGGACCGGCAATCAGAAACCTTTCCATGGACAGCCGGTTTACGATGGCTAATATGGCTATTGAGGCAGGTGGCAAAAACGGTATAATCGAACCTGACGATATAACATTGGAGTACGTAAAAGGCCGGACAAAGAGGCCATATACCTTATATACCAGCGATCCGGACGCTGAATATTTCGCAGTTTACGAATATGACGTAAAAGACATTGAACCGCAGGTGGCTTTTCCGCACTTGCCCGAAAATACCAAACCAATCAGCCAGGTAGGGCATGTGGAAATTGACCAGGTTGTTATTGGTTCCTGCACCAATGGGCGGATGGAGGACCTGCGTATTGCCGCTGAGGTGTTAAAAGGCCGGAAGGTGCATGACAGAGTAAGGGCCATAGTATTTCCCGGCACTCAGCAAATTTATAAACAGGCTATGCAGGAAGGTTTGTTCGATATCTTTATAGATGCGAATGTTGCTATCAGTACTCCCACTTGTGGTCCGTGCCTGGGTGGACACATGGGCATCCTGGCTAAAGGGGAACGCGCTATAGCTACAACCAATAGAAATTTTGTAGGCCGTATGGGTCACCCGGAAAGCGAAGTTTATCTGTCTAATCCGGCTGTAGCAGCGGCATCGGCCATTCTTGGCCGTATTGCCAGCCCCGAGGAGGTGAAGTAGGATGGAAATCAAAGGAAGGACCTGGAAATTTGGGGCTGACGTGGATACCGATGCGATCATACCAGCCCGCTATTTAAATACTTCTGACCCTATAGAATTGGCAAAACACTGCATGGAGGATGCCGATCCCGAATTTCCGGGCAAGGTGAGGCAGGGTGATATTATTGTCGCTGACAAAAACTTCGGTTGCGGCAGTTCGCGGGAGCATGCGCCTATAGCCATTAAGGCGGCGGGAGTGTCGTGTGTGGTGGCCAAGTCCTTTGCCAGGATTTTTTACCGCAATGCCTTTAATATAGGGCTGCCTATTTTTGAGTCTCCGGAAGCGGTAGACGCTATTCAGGAAGGCGATGAAATAGCTGTCGATACGGAAAAGGGAATTATCACCAACCTCAGAACAGGCCGGCAATTCTCTTCTACTGCCATTCCTCCTTTTATGCAGGAGCTCATTGAAGCAGGCGGTTTAATCAATTACGTAAAAAGGAGGATGCAGAAATGATATGTAAAATTGCAAGCTTACCGGGAGACGGCATAGGAGCCGAAATTGTTCCGGAGGCCATAAAAGCCTTACAGGCGGTAGGCAGAAAATATGGTCATGAATTTGTTTTTACTGAGGCATTGATCGGCGGAGCAGCGCTGGATGCCGTGGGGGTTCCCCTGCCGGAAGAGACGCTGCGTCTTTGTAGGGAAAGTGATGCCGTGCTTTTGGGTGCCATCGGTGGACCAAAATGGGATAACCTCCCCGTGCATTTACGCCCGGAGGCCGGTTCGCTGCTGCCGTTGCGGAAAGAGCTGGGCCTTTATGCCAACCTTAGACCCGTTGTACTTTACGATGCGTTAATTGATGCTTCCACACTGAAAAAAGAAGTCATCCAGGGCACAGATATCCTGGTTATCCGAGAATTGACAGGGGGCCTTTACTTTGGAGAAAAGAAAAGGGAGCAGACCCCTACGGGCCAAATAGCCGTAGATACCCTGGTCTATACTACGGAAGAAATAACAAGGATTGCCCGGCTGGCCTTTGAAACGGCCCGAAAAAGAAAGAAAAAGCTATGTTCTGTAGACAAAGCCAATGTTTTGGAAAGTTCCCGGCTTTGGCGGGAAACTGTTACAGAACTGGCCAGGGAATACCCCGATGTGGAATTGACCCATATGTATGTGGATAATTGTGCCATGCAGTTGGTGCGCTGGCCGAAACAGTTTGATGTAATTGTCACAGAAAATACATTCGGCGACATACTTACCGACCAGGCATCCATGATTTCTGGGTCCCTGGGTATGCTGGCCTCGGCCAGTATTGGCGGAAAAGTGGCCCTTTATGAGCCTAGCCATGGTTCTGCTCCCGATATTGCCGGCCAGAAAAAAGCAAATCCGATTGCAACCATCCTTTCAGCAGCCTTGATGCTGCGGTATTCCTTTAATCTGGAAAAAGAGGCTCAAGACATTGAAAAGGCTATAGTGCGGGTATTGGATAAAGGTTACCGGACTGCCGATATTATGCAGGAAGGCGGTATATTGGTCAATACTGAAGAAATGGGTGACAGGATAGCCGAAGAAATTTTGGAGGCGAAATAAGTAAAGGAGTAGACCGCATATGGGAAAAGTAATCCTTTACGATACAACTTTAAGAGATGGAACGCAGGGAGAAGGAATCTCCTTTTCGGCGGAGGATAAAGTGAAAATTGCCCTGAAACTGGATAAAATGGGCTTTCACTATGTAGAAGGCGGATGGCCGGGTTCTAATCCCAAAGACATGGAATTTTTCCGCATGATTAGAGAATACAACCTGGAACACGCCAAAATTACGGCCTTTGGCTGCACTTGTAAACCGCAGACTTCCCCCGCGGAAGATCCCAATATTCAAAGTATATTGGAAGCCGGCGTACAGGTGGCCACAATTTTCGGTAAAACCTGGGATTTCCACGTAACCCATGCCCTGAAAACAACCCTGGAAGAAAACCTGAAAATGATCAGGGATACGGTAAAGTATTTAAAGAGCAGGGGCCTGGAAGTAATTTATGATGCCGAACATTTTTTTGACGGGTATAAGAGCAACGCAGATTATGCCATGAAGACTATTAAAGCGGCGGAGGAGGCAGGGGCTGATACTATTTGCCTCTGTGACACCAACGGCGGTTCCATGCCTCACGAAATCAGCGAAATAGTCAGAAGGGTCGTAGATGCGGTGCAGGTACCCATAGGCATTCATGCGCATAACGATTGTGAGCTGGCAGTGGCCAATTCTATTGTGGCTGTTCAGGCGGGCGCTGTCCAGGTCCAGGGCACCATCAACGGTTTTGGCGAAAGGTGCGGTAATGCTAACCTGTGTTCCGTGATACCTAACCTGGTATTTAAATTAAAAATTGACTGTATGGACCGCGACAAACTGCAGGCTCTGACCGAGTTATCCAGGTATGTGAGCGAACTGGCCAATGTGCACCCGGATAACAGTCAGCCCTATGTGGGCAGCAGCGCTTTTGCCCACAAAGGCGGGGTGCACGTCAGCGCTTTGTTAAAAAACCCGGAAACCTATGAGCACATAGAGCCTGGCTTGGTAGGTAACAGTAGAAGGGTTCTGGTTTCTGAGTTATCGGGTATGAGCAATATTATATATAAGGCCGAGGAACTTGACCTGGACCTGGATATGAACCGCACCAATCCGGAGACCAAAAAGATTCTGGAACAGATCAAATACCTGGAAAACAAGGGGTTTCAGTTTGAAGGCGCGGAAGGGTCATTCGAGCTTCTGATGCGCAAGGCTTTTAACGGCTATCACGAGCCATTTGAACTGCTGGCATTGCGCATAATCACGGAAAAGAGGGAAGCGGGAGTCATTTATTCCGAGGCAATTATCAAATTGAAAGTAGGCGAGGAAATTGTCCATACGGCTGCAGAGGGGAACGGTCCGGTCAATGCCATGGACAATGCTCTGCGAAAAGCTTTGGAAGTATTTTACCCATTCATTAGGGATATGAAGCTGGCCGATTACAAGGTCCGTGTGTTGGATGGCAATGCCGGGACCCGCGCCCAGGTCCGTGTTCTTATCGAGACCCACGATAAGGAACTTGGTTCCTGGGGTACGGTGGGCGTATCGGAAAACATTATTGAAGCCAGTTGGCAGGCCTTGGTGGACAGTCTTGCTTACGGACTGTTAAAAAAGAAAAAGGAAACAGAAAAATAATATTTATCGACAGCCTGAACCGGGAAAAATTCCCGGTTTTTTCTTTTACTTGGAAAGTGAACCGCGCGGGAAGGTTTTTTTAAGTTGTATATGTTTTTGTCAAATGGGCGTAAGCGGTTATATAACCTGTTTAAACAATGGGCGAACGGTCGGGGAACAGACGGCGAATGGTTTTGTGAACAGTCAGCGAATGGCAAGTCGGCTACAACAGCTAATAAATTTCCCGTTTAGAGTGGTTTAAGGTCTTTAGCTTAGCTATTATGGCAATTCCCGCCCAAAAAATAGATAAATCAGGCTCCTGTATATTAAAATGTAACTAATCCCAAGCCCGTGTCTAGCCAACTTTACAAAAAATGCGTTTTTTATAAACTTCTTAAGAAAGGGGGGAGGTTGGATTAATCATCCGTTCCCGGACTTTTTAAATTAATTATTCGGGCAGTTATTTGAAATTTTAAAAAGGGGGAAATAAAATGGATACCAATGCTAATGCTATTGAAAATCGAGTGTTTTACCCGTCTGAAGAGGTTGTCAAGAATGCTAACGCCACACCGGAACTTTATGAGGAGGCTAAAAAAGACCGGCTTGGTTTTTGGGACAGAATGGCTAAAGAACTGGTTACCTGGTTTGAACCTTATGATAAGGTACTGGATGACAGTAATCCTCCTTTCTATAAGTGGTTTACAAACGGAAAACTGAACGTATCTTATAACTGTGTTGACCGTCACGCCAAATCGGAAAAGCGCAATAAAGCAGCTATCTGCTATGAGAGTGAAATTGGGAAGAAGGTTGTATTGACATACGGACAACTGTACCGGGAAGTGAACATGTTTGCCAGCGCTCTGTCCAAACTGGGCGTTAAAAAAGGCGACCGGGTCTGCCTGTATATGCCGATGATTCCGGAAGCTGCTATTGCCATGTTGGCCTGCACCCGGATCGGCGCTCCTCACTCCATTGTATTCGGCGGATTTAGTTCCGATTCCCTCCGCGATAGGATCAACGATGCCAAGGCCAAAATACTCATTACTGCGGACGGTAACTTCCGTAAGGGCGCGCCGTTTCCATTAAAGAAAAACGCCGATGAAGCCCTTAAAGAAACACCGACCGTAGAAAAAGTTGTTGTCGTGCAAAACGCCGGCAATGAAATCGAGATGGTAGAGGGCCGTGACGTTTGGTATCACGAAATAATGGCCACCGCGGATACTTACTATGAACCCGAAAAAATGGACGCCGAAGATATGCTTTTCATCCTTTATACCTCTGGTTCAACCGGGAAGCCTAAAGGCGTTGTGCATACTACCGGTGGGTACCTCGTACAGACGCAGGCTACAGTGAAGTATGTTTTTGATTTAAAAGAAACTGACGTTTACTGGTGTACGGCAGATATCGGCTGGATTACCGGCCACAGTTATGTTGTTTATGGTCCGCTGGCTCTGGGTATGACTACCTTCATGTATGACGGTACTATTGATTATCCTGACAAGGACAGGATGTGGGATATGGCTGAAAGATGGGGAGTAAACGTATTTTATACGGCTCCCACCGCCATTCGTACCTTCATGAAATGGGGTACTGAGTATCCCAAGAAGCACGATTTATCTCAGCTCCGGCTCCTGGGCACTGTTGGCGAGCCGATCAACCCGGAAGCCTGGATGTGGTACTACGAGAATATCGGCGGTGGCCGTTGCCCAATTATGGATACGTGGTGGCAGACCGAAACAGGCGCCCATATGGTCACGCCATTGCCTATCACTCCGCTGAAACCGGGTACAGCCACTATTCCATTCCCAGGCATTGAAGTGGATATTGTTGATGAAAACAAACAACCATCAGACCGGGGATATCTGGTAGTCAAGTCTCCTTGGCCCTCCATGTTAAGAACCATTTACGGTGATGACCAGAGATACATTGACCAGTACTGGAAGCGGTTCGGCGACTATTATTTCGCCGGCGACGGCGCCAAGAGAGACGAAATGGGTTATATCTGGGTAACGGGTCGTGTTGACGACGTACTGAACGTATCTGGTCACCGCCTTGGTACCGCTGAGATTGAAAGCGCCCTTGTTGAATGCGAAGAAGTGGCTGAAGCTGCTGTCATTGGTAAGAAGCACGATGTTAAAGGCGAATCGGTATGTGCCTTTGTGACCCTGAAAGATGGTTTCGAAGGAACGCCGGAACTTGTTGAAAAACTCAGAAAACATGTGGGCGTGAAGATTGGTCCCATTGCCAGACCCGACGACATTATCTTTACCGCTGCGTTGCCCAAGACCCGTTCCGGTAAGATTATGCGCCGTCTGTTAAGGGATATTGCCGAAGGTCGTGCTCTGGGCGACATAACTACATTGGCAGATCCGGGCGCAATGCAGGAGATTGCTGCCAAATATGCCGGCAAGGAAGACTAAAATGGGAAAAATAGAAGGCCCTGGCCGGCGGTGATTTACCGCCGCAGGGCCTTTTTATATAGCTAGGGTGGAAGGGTAGGAGGGTGTCTCCGCTACCTGGGAGCTTGGTGCTGCAAAACTTTGTCAGGAAAACAAATAGCCGCTGTGGAGGTAAAACAACTGTTGCTCCGAGGTTACGGGCGGAGACAGTGTAAACTCCGTTCAGTTGAAATTGCTGAACCCGGCCAAATCGTCATCCGTGACTCGTGGCCGGGTTTCCGGCGTCCGTGCCGGAAACAACAATTTCAAGCCTTCACTGTCGTTAACACTGTCTATCCGCCCTCCACCAAGTCGCAACTTATTGTTTTACCTCCATAGCGGTGTCTTCTGTTTTCCTTAAAGCAATGGTTGTTTCACCGTACAACGCCTACCAACA
>NZ_LGTE01000011.1 GCF_001263415.1 Thermincola ferriacetica | reverse complement strand
ACACCCGCATGTTCGAAGATGGCGAAGGCCGCCGGGAAGTCCGGCACTCAACTTATGTAGGGCGCCCCGGGATGTTGATAAGGGAGGTTAAATGTTTTCCGGAGCGGGGCTTAAATCGTCCATCGGTCCGCGAGCCGCGTAAGCGGGAGCGGTTATCCGATGGAGATTTCGCCCGGAGCGGAGGAATCATTTAACCTCCCTGAATTTTATAGAATTACTTTATTAACAGCTTAGGGCTGCCTCAAAAAAGTGAGGCAGCCCTCAATTTGTTTGAAACGGTGGATAGAAAAATGAATTTTTTGGTTTTATTGGAGGGTTACTGGGAGGACTTTCGACATATATGTCGAAAAATGAAAATACCGGCATTTCCGGCCAGTTGCGGAAAAAGACGACGGAATTGGAGGTGACAAGAGTGCTTAAGTCCGCAAAATATTGGCGCTTATTGGTACCGGTACCGGTTGTTATGGCTTTTTTAATGTTTGGGACCGGTGCTTTTGCTCAGGACCTTCCTACAGGTCCCTGGAAGTACGGTAAAATTATTGGGACATATGTGCATAAGTTTTACGGACCAGGTAAAAAACTGCCCGGGAATTTTACTGTGGCTTCCAAAAGTGTGGTTATCACTGCCACCTCCTTGAATGTCCGAAACGGTCCCGGAACTACATATAAAGTCATAGCTACAGTAAAAAAAGGCATGGTTTTAAAGGTTCTCCGGCAAACTACCGGATGGTACAACGTGGTACTTCCCGATGGTAGGAACGGATGGGTGGCTGCCGGTTACGTAACAGTAAAAAATCTGAATCAGCCAAATCCTCAAGTGCCAAAGCCAGAGACACCGGGCGCTGATTTAGGTACCCCGACAGAAAAACACGGTGTTGTAAAGAGCGGCATTGTTAATGTCCGTTCAGGGCCGGGTACAACTTACCCGGTAGCAGCTAAAGTAACTAACGGTACCAGGGTCAGAATAACCCGGGAAACAGCAGAATGGTATAAAGTAACACTGCCTGACGGAAAGGAAGGCTGGATAGCCAAATACCTTGTGTTGGTGGAAAACCAGGTTCCGTCACGTGGAGATACTCCCGGTACCGGCAACAGTGGAGGCGATATACCGGGGGAAGCCGGTCGGCTTACGGAAGTCCGCGTTGAATCTGTCGGCGAGCAGGACATAGTTACTGTCAACGCTGACGCAACGATAACATATACTGTCTATGTGTTGGCTGAACCATACCGCCTGGTTATTGACCTGAATAATATGAAAAAAGATGACCTGCCGGAATCTTTTGCAGGAACAGGCAAATGGGTTCAGGGAGTTAGGTTAAGCCAGTATAGTTTAGAACCCTTAAAAGCCAGGCTGGTTGTCGACCTTGCCAGGTATCTCAGTTACAAGGTTAAGTACGCGGAAGACAAGAAATCAATTAGGATAGAAATTCAGGAACCTTCTATCAATGGTAAAACCATTGTAATTGATCCCGGCCATGGCGGTTATGACCCGGGGGCAATTGGCGTTACCGGTCTGCGGGAAAAGGATTATAACCTGGACACTGCTTTGCGGGTCTATAATCTCCTGAAGGAATTAGGCGCTAACCCGATTATTACCAGGGATACGGATACCTTTATCGCGCTTACTGACCGGGCTGCCATTGCCAACAATGCGCAGGCTGATGTTTTTGTCAGTATCCATGCCAACAGCTCCGAAAACGCCAGTTTAAATGGAACCAGCACTTATTATTACGCGCCCGAATCAGATCCTGTCTTATACGCCCAGGCAGATGCCAGGAGAAAACTGGCTGTGAAAGTTCAGGCTCAACTGGCGGCCAACTTGGGTATCAAGGATTTGGGTATTAAGACGGCCAATTTCTCAGTGTTGCGAAATACGGGCATGCCATCTATACTGGTGGAGTCTGCGTTTTTATCCAATAAAACGGAAGAAGCGCTGCTAAAAGACAGCGGATTCAGGGATAAGGTGGCCAGAGCCATTGTCGATGGATTGGTGGCCTACTTTACCGAGCCCTGATATTCCGCAAAACTGCTGCCCGGCACAACAGCCGTTGCCCCGCGGAAAGCCGCTGCACCGGTGAAACAACCGTTACCCTTGAGTTGCCGCTGTAACGGTGAAACAGCCGTTGCTCCGGGGCTACGCCTTCCCAGCTAAGGAGGGGTGGGTAGGGTTCTCCGCTACCAGGGAGCTTGGTGCTGCAAAACCGCAGACAGGCAGGCAGTGTTCCCGAACTCGATGGCTCATAATGATATCCTTAATAGTTAGGCCGCCTCGCGTCCAGGACACTCAACATGAGTTGAGTGCCGGACTTCCCGGCGGCCTTCGCCATCTTCAAACATGCGGGAACCCCCTGCCTGCCCGGCTGCGGTTTCGCGGGCGCAGTCGCTCCCAAACGTAGCCGGAGAATCCTGCCCACCCCTCCAATATCTAATATCAACCTTGTTATTACAAGCATAAAAATGTTATACTAGTTGGCAGAGGTGGTTCGGACCGGATTTTCAATTGGTGGAGTGGTAAATGATGGATATTGATGTTACCCGTACCAAAGGTATTCCTGTTTACCTTAAATTAAAGGACGAAATAAAAAGACTTATCCAGATTGGCCAATGGCCGCCCGGTACCAAAATTCCCACTGAACGTGAACTGGCTGAGCAGTTGAACATCAGCCGCAACACTGTAAGCAGCGCATACAAGGAACTGGAGGCTGAAGGAATACTGGTAAGTACCCAGGGGAAGGGTACCTTTGTTACGGACAGTGATGCCATAATTAAATGTGAATCCCGAAAAGAACGGTTGCTAAAAATCATTGATATGGCTCTGGAAGAAGCTATTGAACTGGGTTTTACCATAGAAGAGTTTTTGGCCATTACTTACAACCGGGGGATGGAAAAGAAGGAAATGCTCAGTCGCGTCAAAGTGGCTTTTGTTGAATGTAATAAAGAGCAGTTGGATGATTTTTCAAAGGAACTCCATTTGGGCTATGGTGTATCGATTGTCCCTGTATTGTTGGAAGACTTCCGGTCCCGGACAAAGGATGTCAATGAAAAGCTTTCTTCTACCGAACTGATAATTACCACATTCTTTCATTTGCAGGAAGTCAAGAGCCTGATGGCCGATAAATCAAAAGAAGTTATCGGGATAGCTTTAAATCCCCAGTTGGAGACTATTGTAAAAATTGCCCGTATTCCGGCAGGGAAGAAACTTGGTATTATATGTCTTTCCACAACTTTTACCGAAAAAGTGCGTAATTCATTACGCCAGGCCGGAATTGACCACCTTAAAATACAAACCACCACGACCAAAAACGAAAGTGAACTGAAAGAATTTTTGAGTCAAGTAGATGTGGTGGTTGTTTCACCAAACCGTAAAAAGGAAGTAATACCGATGGCGCCGAGGGGCAAGCCTGTAATCGAATTCCGTTATTTACCTGATACAGGTTCCGTTAATGTGGTGAAGACTGCTCTCATAGAATTAAAAGGGAAATAGACTGACACAAGTTAAACAGAAAGAGGAAAAGAATGTTGGAGAAGATAGGCATTACCACTACCATACCTGTGGAAGTCATCTATGCAGCGGGCTGTATACCTGTTGATTTAAACAATATCTTTATAACGGCTGAAAACCCGGCCGCTTTGGTTGAGGAAGCAGAATTGGCCGGTTATCCCCGGAATATCTGTGCCTGGATCAAGGGTATCTATACTACTGTTCTGGCCAACCGGGAAATTAGAAGGGTTATTGCCGTTACCCAGGGGGACTGCAGTAATACCCATGCCCTGATGGAAACATTACATATACAGGGCATAGAAATTATTCCCTTCGCTTTCCCCTATGACCGGGATTACGATATGTTAAAATTGCAGATTGAAAAACTGATGCAGGTTTTCGGGGTAGACTGGGAGCAGGTAGCTGAGCAGAAAAAGAGGCTGGACAAGGTCCGGGAGAAAGTCTGGCTCCTTGATGAGAAAACGTGGCGTGAAAACAGCGTCTCGGGTTTTAATAACCATTTATACCAGGTGATGTGTAGCGATTTTAACGGCAATCCGGAATTGTTCGCTCAGGAAGTGAAAGCGGTATTGGAGAAGTCAACTCCTTTGCCTGCGGGGGATGAAATCAGGTTGGGCTATATCGGCGTGCCGCCTATTATGACTGACCTTTATGAATACCTTGAAAAAAAAGGAGCCCGGGTAGTTTTTAACGAAGTGCAGCGCCAGTTTACTATGCCTTTTGCTACTTCTGATCTGGTAGAACAATACCGCCTGTATACTTACCCTTATAATATTTTTTGGCGTTTGCAGGATATTGCGGCGGAAATTGAGAAACGAAATCTCCACGGCATTATTCATTACGCCCAAAGTTTTTGTTACCGCCACATTCAGGACCTGATTATACGCAAGGAGCTGAAGGTGCCTGTGTTGACGCTGGAAGGCGACCGGCCTGTCCGGTTGGACGCCCGGACAAAAATGCGCATTGACGCTTTTCTTGATATACTGAGGTGATGCACTTGATATTTGGGTTTGATTTGGGCAGCCGGTATGTTAAACTGGCTACTTTGGCAGAGGATTCTTTTAACTTCTACAGATATGAAACGATAGAATTTTACAAGGAATTCGGCCGCAAGGAACAGGATTCACTGGTTATAGATTTTGCCAGATTAGGATTTGGCGAGACAGGGAAAATTATTTCTACCGGATATGGCAGAAATACTGTACAGATACAGGGTGGCCAAGATATACCGGAAATCAAGGCCCACGTATATGGAGCCAGGTGGCAGACAGGTTTGGAAGATTTTACTTTGCTGGATTTAGGCGGGCAGGACAGC
This sequence comes from Thermincola ferriacetica, assembly GCF_001263415.1. Classification (NCBI taxonomy): domain Bacteria; kingdom Bacillati; phylum Bacillota; class Clostridia; order Eubacteriales; family Thermincolaceae; genus Thermincola; species Thermincola carboxydiphila. The sequence goes on along the minus strand of NZ_LGTE01000011.1, from coordinate 92,954 downwards.
AAGGTTGTCCTGGTGCGGAAAGGAAGACTTTTGGATTTTCAGACCAACGATAAGTGTGCTGCCAGTTCCGGGCGTTATCTGGAAAACATGGCTGCTGTCCTGGGCATAACCCTGGAAGAATTGTCCAAATATCACGAGGATCCTATAGACCTTAGCTCTACCTGTGCTATTTTCGGTGAATCGGAAATTATCGGGAAAATAATCGAAGGGCATAGTATAGCTTCCCTAGCGGCAGGAGTTAACTATACAATTTTTAAACGCATCAAGCCTATGTTGAGCCAGTTGCTCTGTGATAAAATTATTTTCACCGGTGGGGTAGCCCATAACGGAGCATTAAAAAATATCGTAGAAAAAGAAATGCAGGTTGAGGTTATTGTACCCCAGTATCCCCAATATAATGGGGCTATTGGCTGCTGCGTATATGGGGGAAGTCTACTGGAATAGGAGGATCGCCCGCATTCATGAAGTTTACTGTGCTTGGATGTTGGGCTCCTTACCAGAAAGCGGGAGGAGCCTGTTCAGGATACCTTTTGCAGAGCGAGAATACCAATGTTTTACTGGACTGCGGTAACGGGGTTTTTGCAAATTTACAGAGGTACATAAATTTTCGTCATTTGGATGCGGTGATAATCTCTCACTTCCATCCGGACCACTACCTGGACCTGTTCTGTCTCCGGCATGCGGTGATGGGAGCAACGAGGGACGGGTCCAGGCGGGGTCTATTGCCTTTGTATATTCCGGGTACTCCTGAAAAGATATACCAACAACTGAACCGGTATGCCGATGTTTTCCAAATTTTTAAAATTGAACCGGGAAACAGTATTGTCATTAAAGACCTTGTTTTCAGGTTTATACGGACAGAACACGCTTTAGAGACCTATGGCTTGACGGCGGCGGAAGGAAACCTGAAATTTGGCTATACGGCGGATACACGATATTTTCCCGGATTGGTGGACTTTTTCAGGGGTTGCAATCTGCTGGTTGCTGAGGCCAGTGTCTTAGAACAGGATAAAAAGTATGCGGAGATAGGACACCTTACCGTTAGACAGGCTGCTCAGCTTGCTAATGAAACGGGAACGAGCCGGTTAGTTTTAACACATTTCTGGCCTGAATATGACCCGGTGCGGATACGGGCAGAGGCTTTGGCAGTTTTCGACCGTGTTGAGCTGGCGGGCGAAGGTAAGGTTTTTACTATTGAAAACACAAAAGAAGAAAATGCACAAATGAAATAAAAACATTGAGGGTTTACAAAAAATACAATGGGAGGTTACCGATATGGAACGAAATGACGGTAGAGCTAATGACCAGTTAAGGCCCGTTAAAATAACCAGGCATTATATAAAGCATGCAGAAGGTTCTGTTCTCATAGAAATGGGCGATACTAAGGTGATTTGCACCGCTACGGTAGAGGATAAAGTGCCGCCTTTCATGAAGGGCGAGGGAAAAGGTTGGATTACGGCCGAATATGGTATGCTGCCCCGGTCGGCTGCGACGCGCATCCCCAGGGAAGCTGCCAAAGGGAAAATAGGCGGGCGCACTTATGAAATTCAACGCTTAATTGGTAGGTCCCTCCGGGCTGTGGTTGACCTGGAAGCCCTTGGTGAACGTACTGTTACCGTTGATTGTGATGTAATCCAGGCCGACGGAGGAACGCGAACAGCTTCCATCACAGGTGCTTTTGTGGCATTGGTAGATGCTTTGCGACATCAGGTTGACCAGGGAGTATTGGAAAAATTTCCGGTGCTTGATTATATGGCGGCTGTCAGCGTAGGAAAAGTAAACGGGGAAATTTTACTGGACCTGGCTTTCAGTGAAGACAGTGTCGCTGAGGTAGACATGAATGTGGTCATGACCAGAGGCGGTAAATTTTTAGAAATACAGGGAACAGCGGAAGGTAGTCCCTTTGACAGAGAGGAGTTGGAGAAGTTTCTGGAGATGGCCGGAAAGGGAATTCAACAGCTTATACAGGCACAGATGGAAGTCCTGGGAGAGTAACCTTTTATCTGGCGCCTAAATAAAATGAGGAGAGATAGGTTTATGAAGGTTGTGTTGGCAACACGGAATCAAGGTAAGGTTAGGGAATTAGAAGCAATGCTGGCCGGTATTGAAGGGATAAAGGTGCTGTCTTTTCAAGATTTTCCGGAAATGCCCGACGTTGCTGAAAACGGCCAAACCTTTGAGGAAAATGCCGTGAAAAAAGCCAGGGAAGTGGCAGAATATACTAATCTGGTAGCTGTGGCCGATGATTCCGGCCTGGAAGTGGACTATTTAAACGGCGCCCCGGGAGTCTATTCGGCCCGTTTTGCCGGGGAGAATAAAAACGATACGGAAAATAACCACAAGCTGCTGCGCCTTTTACACGGCCTGCCAATGGAGCAGAGAAAGGCCAGGTTCAGGTGTGTTATTGCAATAGCTACTCCATGGGGAGATATTTATACTACTGAAGGAAACTGTGAAGGTTTTATTGGATTTGAGATGGCGGGGGACAAGGGGTTTGGCTACGATCCATTGTTTTACCTGCCTGAATATGATAAAACCTTTGCTCAGTTGGATTTGGAAGTAAAAAACAGAATCAGCCACCGGGCCAGGGCGCTGGAAAAGGCAAAAAGCATTTTGCTTGACCTTAAGGAAAGGATTGAGAAGGAAACATGCGGATTGGGGTAGTCAGTGACAGCCATGGGCGGATGGACTTCCTCAGGGATGCTGTTAAGGAGATGCGGGAAATCGACCTGTTATTGCACGCCGGCGACCACTATAAAGACGCTCTGGACCTGGCAAAAGAATTAACCATACCCGTTTATGCTGTGGCAGGCAACTGTGACTGGCATGTCAACGGTCCTGATGAGGAGGTTATCGAAGTTGCGGGCCGTAAGATATTGTTGACACATGGCCACAGCTATAATGTAAAAAGCGGCAACGACCGTTTGATTGAAAAAATCAAAAAAGGTAATTACGACCTTATCGTATACGGCCACACCCATATTCCGGAAGTTTTACCCGTGGGGAGCGCTTTCATATTTAACCCCGGCAGTATTGCCAAACCCAGGCGGGGCAATACCAGGACTTACGGGATAGTTGAATTAAAAAATTATGGACTGCAACCGTATATTAAAGAGATTTCCGGATAAATATATAGGTTGTTGAGGATTTATTTTTAATATGTTATAATAATAAAACGCAATAGGCGTATACCAAGCTATGTAAATTACTAAAATAAGAAAACAGTATACAGGACAAGTATATCCGAGAGAGAATAAGCTAACAGTTATTAAATGTTTTTATTGCAAAAACATTCCTTTTAAAAAGTGTTGACGCTTCAGACAATTTGCGTTATACTATTCATTGCACTGCTGATTTGCAGTGAAGTCACGGAGCGATGCATTTTCATTGTCAGGTCCGGCGGGATGTAGCGCAGCTTGGTAGCGCACTTGCCTTGGGAGCAAGGGGTCGGGGGTTCAAATCCCTCCATCCCGACCAGCTAAATACAATTAGATTATGCGGGTGTAGCTCAATGGTAGAGCCCTAGCCTTCCAAGCTAGTCGCGTGGGTTCGATTCCCATCACCCGCTCCATTAATTTTCAAAAACCTATCTTCTGTTACATGCGCCTATAGCTCAGTGGATAGAGCAACGGACTTCTAATCCGTGTGCCGGAGGTTCGAATCCTCCTAGGCGCGCCATTGGGGTTAATTTATGGTGGCTGTAGTCAAGCGGTTCAAGACACAGGATTGTGGCTCCTGCATTCGTGGGTTCGAATCCCATCAGCCACCCCAAAGTTGTTAATTGACAATTGACAATGTACAATTGACAATTGTTTAATAGAGGTTTGTTTGAGGGTATTTTAATTGTCAATTGTTTCGTTGTTGGGGCGTAGCCAAGTTGGTAAGGCACGGGACTTTGACTCCCGCATGCGTTGGTTCGAGTCCAGCCGCCCCAGCCATTTATGAGCCATTAGCTCAGTTGGTAGAGCACCTGACTTTTAATCAGGGTGTCGCTGGTTCGAGTCCAGCATGGCTCACCATTTAGAAATTGAACCTTCGGAAGTGATTTTCCGAAGGTTTTTTGGTACAGAAAACCGATAGTCGTGTCTCATTTTGAAGTAAGGTATTTGAAGCCTTAAAGGTAATTGCGGAGTATCCTTGACATCCCCTTAAAGCTATGTTAGAATCATTTATGCGTTAGGGCCAAGATGTGCGGATGTGGCGGAATTGGCAGACGCACCAGACTTAGGATCTGGCGGGAAACCGTGGGGGTTCAAGTCCCTCCATCCGCACCAAAATTTGGGTACCTTAAATTAATGCCAATTGAAACTTGCTGAAGCTTTGTTCATTTATGCCGAAAAATTGCGCTGTAAAAATTGACAAGCCTGATATTTTAGGATAAAATTTCAATTATGAATAACCGATAACTTATGCGGAAGTGGCTCAGTGGTAGAGCATCGCCTTGCCAAGGCGAGGGTCGCGGGTTCGAATCCCGTCTTCCGCTCCATTATTTTTATCATTTTGAGTTGTTTAAATTGAAATCAGCTACCCACATCGGTTGAAGCTGACTTGTAATAAACTGCAGGATTTGGGGTTTCAACAAATTTTTCGTTGTCGATAAGACCTCGGTAGTGATTTACTTCACCTGCCGGGGTATTTTAATATCTTAACATTTTTTAAAAAAATGCAGGAAACCCGAATGTATTGTTGAATAATGTTAAGATGGTTTTACCAACGGTTACAATTAGCAGATACTGGCTAGACTATAATGACACTTATTGAATTTTGTTTTACATATTATTAATAAAGGTCTAAGGAGGAGCATAAATGAAAGTAAACATGGAGAAGATAGAGAAGAATCTCGTTAACCTCGAAATTGAAGTAGAGCAGGAAAAATTCGCCCAAGCTATGGAAAAGGCCTTTAAAAAAGTGGCTTCTAAGGTGTCTATCCCAGGCTTTAGGAAGGGCAAAGCTCCAAGAGTTTTGGTTGAAAGAAAAGTGGGCAAGGAATATTTATATGATGAGGCATTAGAGTACATAGTACCGGAGGCATACTTTGACGCCGTAAAAGAAACAAAAATTGAGCCCATTGATAAACCGAATATTGAGGTTGTTCAGATTGGGGACGAAAAACCTCTTATTTTTAAAGCAAAAGTCGAAGTCAAACCGGAGGTTAAGCTTGGGGAGTACAAAGGCCTCGAGGTTAAAAAGCCGGAAGTCAGCATCACCGATGAAGATATTGAACAGGAGCTGGAGAAACTCCGTCAGCGCCATGCCCAGATTATTAATGTTGAAGATGGAGAGGCCCAACTTCATGACACTGTCGTCATTGATTTCGAAGGGTTTGTTGACGGCGTTGCTTTTCAGGGAGGAAGCGGCAAAGACTATTCTCTGGAGCTGGGTTCCGGCACCTTTATTCCCGGCTTCGAAGACCAACTGGTAGGGGCGAAGGTTGGCGAAACCAGGGAAATCAAAGTAACTTTCCCTGAGAATTACCATGCTGCTGATCTTGCTGGCAAGGATGCCGTCTTCAAAGTAGAGGTTAAGGCAATCAAGAGGAAACAACTTGCAGCCATAGACGATGAATTGGCCAAAGATGTCAGCGAGTTTGAAACCCTTGAGGAATTAAAGAAGGATATTTCGAATAAACTAAAAGAAGCTGCCGAACAAAAAGCAGAACATGAAATGAAGGACCTGTTGGTGGCCAAAGCGGTGGAAAATGCCGAAGTAGAGATACCTAATATAATGGTTGAGCAGAGAATTGATTCTATGATTCAAAGTCTTGCCCAACGTTTATCTTTGCAGGGATTGAGCCTGGAAGAATATCTGAAGTTTACCAATTCAAACATGGAGGCTCTCAGGGAACAGCATCGCCCGGATGCTGAAAATAGAGTAAAAGCCACTTTGGTTTTAGAAGCAATAGCGAAAAAAGAAAATATTGAACCAACAGAAGAAGACCTTGAAGAGGAAATTAAAACAATGGCTGCTCAATATAACGCAGAGCCAGGATTAATGAGAACCTTTATTGAAAACCAGGGAAATATGGAAGCGCTTAAACAGTCAATTGCCATCAATAAAACTGTCCAGTTTTTGGTGGACCATGCAACGATTAAATAAAATATTTAAGGGCAAAGAGAATTTTTGCATAAAATTATTAACAAGTGTATAATTAAAGTGAGGTGTCCTATATATGAATTTAGTTCCTATAGTAGTAGAGCAAACCAACCGTGGTGAACGGGCTTACGATATTTATTCCCGGTTGTTAAAAGACCGTATAATTTTTATCGGTGGGCCAATAGATGATATGGTTGCCAATCTGGTAATCGCCCAGATGTTATTCCTGGAAGCAGAAGATCCTGATAAGGACATTCATATTTACATCAACTCCCCCGGTGGAGTAGTTACAGCAGGTATGGCTATCTACGATACCATGCAGTATATTAAGCCGGACGTTTCAACTATTTGTATGGGTCAGGCTGCCAGTATGGGTTCCTTCTTATTGGCTGCCGGGACGAAAGGGAAAAGATATGCCTTGCCCTATACCAGGATTATGATCCACCAGCCGCTGGGCGGTGTTCAGGGACAGGCGACGGATATTGATATCCATGCCAAGGAAATTCTGCGTATGAAATCTGTTTTAAATGAACTCCTGGCGAAGCATACGGGCCAACCTGTGGAAGTAATTGCCAGAGATACGGAAAGAGATTTCTTTATGTCTGCGGAAGAGGCCCGGAAATACGGCATTGTCGACGAGGTGATCTCGGTCAGGAAGTAAGGAACAAGAGGTGAAATCTTATGTATAAGTTCAGTGATGATAAAGGGCAACTAAAATGCTCTTTTTGCGGCAAGTTACAGGACCAGGTTAAAAAACTGGTGGCCGGGCCGGGAGTTTATATCTGCGATGAATGTATTGAACTGTGTAACGAGATTATCGAAGAGGAACTAAACGAAGATATCGGCGTAGAGATTGGTGAACTTCCCAAGCCCAGGGAAATCAAAGAAATTCTTGACCAGTACGTTATAGGTCAGGAACCTGCCAAAAAGGCGTTGGCAGTGGCTGTTTACAACCACTACAAGAGAATAAATATGGGTAATAAAATCGATGATGTCGAGCTCCAGAAGAGCAATATTGTCATGCTTGGCCCTACGGGCAGTGGTAAAACATTATTAGCGCAAACTTTGGCCCGATTGCTGAACGTGCCTTTCGCCATAGCCGATGCCACTTCCCTTACCGAGGCAGGCTATGTGGGCGAGGACGTAGAAAATATCCTGCTTAAGCTGATTCAGGCAGCGGATTATGATGTGGAAAAAGCTGAAAAGGGTATCGTCTATATTGACGAGATAGATAAAATTGCCCGCAAGTCTGAAAACCCCTCCATTACCAGGGATGTTTCGGGTGAAGGTGTGCAGCAGGCTCTGCTAAAAATTCTTGAAGGCACTGTGGCAAGCGTTCCGCCGCAGGGGGGACGTAAGCACCCACATCAGGAATTCATCCAGTTGGATACCACCAATATCCTGTTTATCTGTGGCGGCGCCTTCGATGGTATAGAAAAGATTATCCAAAACAGGATTGGCAAAAAGACCCTTGGTTTTGGGGCCGAAATAAAGAGCCAAAAGGAAAAGAACGTCGGTGACATTTTAAAACACATATTACCGGAAGACTTGTTGAAATTTGGTTTGATTCCCGAGTTTGTAGGCCGGTTACCGGTAATTGTTACTCTGGAAGCTTTGGATGAAAACGCTCTGGTAAGAATACTTACCGAACCAAGAAATGCGCTGATTAAACAGTATCAGAAACTCTTTGAACTGGATAATATCGCGCTGGAATTTACGGATGATGCCCTCCGGACAATTGCCCAGGAGGCTATGAAGAGAAATACGGGCGCGCGGGGGCTCAGGGCCATCATCGAGGATATTATGCTTGAAGTTATGTATGACATACCGTCCAGAGATGATATTGCTAAATGTACTATAACCAAAGAAGTTGTGTTGAAAAAAGAACCGCCCATTCTCGTGACGGTAGATAGAAAAAAGAAAAAAGAAGTTACTGCTTAGTACTAAAGCCACCGAATCCGGTGGCTTTTTTGTTTGGGGGATGGGTAGGCTCTCCGCTACCACGGAGCTTTATGCTGCCAAACCACAGCCGTGAGTTGCTGTAACCGCTATGGAGGTAAACAACCGTTGCTCCAAGGTTACGGGTGGAGACAGTGTAAACTCTGTACGGTTGAAATCGCTGAACCCGGCCAAATCGTCATCCGTGACTCATGGCCGGGTTTCCGGCGTCCGTACCGGAAACAGCGATTTTAAGCCTTCACTGTCGTTAACACTGTCTACCTGCCCTCCACCAGGTCGCAACTTGTTGTTTTACCTCCATAGCGGTATCTACTGTTTTTCTTAAAGCGACGGTTGTTTCGCCGAACAGCGCCTACCGGCAAAAGGGAGGGGTGGGCAGGGTTCTCCGGCTACCGTTTGGGAGCGACTGCGCCCGCGAAACCGCAGCCGGGCAGGCAGGGGGTTCGCGAATGTTTGAAGATGGCGAAGGCCGCCGGGAAGTCCGGCACTCAACTCATGTTGAGTGTCCTGGACGGGAGGCGGCCTAACTATTAAGGATATCATTATGAGCCATCGAGTTCGGGAACACTGCCTGCCTGTCTGCGGTTTCGCAGCACCAAGCTCCCTGGTAGCGGAGAACCCTACCCACCCCTCCTTAGCTGGGAAGGCGCAGCCTCGGAGCAACGGTTGTTTCACCGGTGTAGCGGCCTTCTATAGAGCAACGGTTGTTTCGCCTCTACAGCGGCAAACCGCAGCTACAGAGCAACGATTGATACAGTGTTGGAGGTACCGGGCGGGGGCAGGATAAAAGGGGAAGACACTGGCAATACTATTAATTGTCAATGATACATATTGTTTCGAGGGGGCTTTTATTGTGGATTTTTTAAACGGTTTGGGAGGATTTTTGAGCTTTGTCCAAATCTTTTTTGCTGTTGTGATTGGCCTGTATTTTTGGAATTTGTTAAGGGCCCAACAGGGTAACAAACATGCCGTTGAGAAAGAATCAAAAAAAGAAATGGAAAAACTGATGAAAATGCGCCGCATTTCTTTAACGGAACCTTTATCAGAGAAAACCCGACCGAGCACTTTTAATGAAATAGTAGGCCAGCAGGAAGGCATCAAGGCCCTAAAAGCAGCTTTATGCGGACCCAACCCACAGCATGTAATTATTTATGGACCTCCCGGGGTCGGCAAAACAGCGGCTGCCCGGTTGGTGCTGGAGGAAGCCAAAAAAAACCCGGCTTCTCCATTCAAGGAAGATGCCAAGTTCGTGGAAATTGACGCTACTACGGCCAGGTTTGACGAGCGCGGGATAGCGGACCCGTTAATTGGTTCTGTGCATGATCCTATTTACCAGGGGGCCGGGCCTATGGGTCAGGCAGGCATACCGCAGCCCAAACCGGGCGCTGTAACAAAAGCCCATGGGGGTATGCTGTTTATTGATGAAATAGGCGAATTGCACCCCGTGCAGATGAATAAGTTGCTCAAGGTGTTAGAAGACAGGAAAGTGATACTGGAAAGCGCCTATTACAGCTCAGAAGACCGGAACGTACCGGTACATATCCATGATATTTTCCAAAATGGTTTACCGGCTGATTTCCGACTGGTGGGAGCTACAACCAGGATGCCGCACGAGATACCGTCGGCCATCCGGTCCCGGTGCCTGGAGGTGTTTTTTCGCGCGCTACTGCCTGATGAAATTGGCATAATTGCTGAAAATGCGCGCAGGAAAATAGGCTTTGAGGCAGAACCGGGCGCCCTGGATGTGGTCAAGAAGTATGCCAATAACGGCCGGGAAGCGGTAAATATTGTCCAGATTGCCGCCGGTATAGCTATGACTGACAACAGGCAGTTAATAAAGGTTAGTGACATTGAATGGGTGGTGAACAGTGGTCAATATTCGCCCCGGCCTGAGAAAAAAGTACCTTTGCTGCCCCAGGTGGGTGTTGTTAACGGTTTAGCTGTTTACGGCCCCAATATGGGTATGCTGGTTGAGGTGGAAGTTAGCGCAATTGAAGTTGGGGCGGGCCGCGGTAAAGTGACTGTTACAGGAATGGTGGAAGAAGAAGAGATTGGCAACGGTTCCAAGGTGATGAAACGCAAAAGTATGGCCAAGGGTTCCGTGGAAAATGTGCTGACTGTTTTAAGGCATACTTTTAAAATTGAACCCAATAAGTATGACATTCACGTGAATTTCCCCGGTGGGATCCCTATAGACGGGCCTTCCGCCGGAGTCACCATAGCTACAGCCATTTTGTCTGCCATTAAAGGCATTCCGGTAGACAACAAGGTGGCGATGACAGGCGAACTGTCTATCCAGGGGAAAGTAAAACCGGTTGGCGGCATAGTGGCAAAGGTTGAAGCGGCTAAACAGGCCGGAGCTACAACGGTATTTATTCCTAAAGATAACTACCAGGCGATTTTCAGGGAAATGGAAGGAATAGAGGTAATTGGGGTAGAAAATTTACAGGAAATAGTTAGCAGAGCCCTTTTTTCCGCCAAGTCTGCTCCTGAAAGTTATCACCAGGTAGATGTGTTATCTGCTTTATCTGTTTAAGAAGCCCCGTTTTGTTACGGGGTTTCCTATTGGTTGATGGTTTCCCTGAAGCCGGACGACTTGCAGGGCTTTTCCAGAGAGTATATAATATTAAGGCAGGTATTGAACAATAAGGAGGAACCGTTATGACCGACCAATCGGATGCAGCGAAGGTTACAAAAACATTACCACTTTTGCCTTTGCGCGGGATTTTGGTATTTCCCTATATGGTAATACATTTGGATGTTGGCCGGGAAAAGTCCGTGAAAGCAATCGAGGAAACCATGGTTCAGGACAGAATTATTTTTCTTGCTACCCAAAAGGAAGCCCATACTGATGAACCGGGAGAAAATGACATTTACCACACCGGTACTGTGGCCGAAGTAAAGCAATTATTGAAACTGCCTGGGGGCACTATAAGAATTCTTGTTGAGGGCTTGGCGCGCGCTAAAGTCGTTAAATTCCTCGAACATGAACCTTATTTTAAGGTTGAGATAGAAGAGTATGCTGAACAGCACGAGGTTACCCCGGAAATAGAAGCATTGATGCGAAGCCTTGTCAACCAGTTTGAGCAATATGTGAAAATGAGCAAGCGCATACCGCCGGAGACTGTTATTACGGTGGTTAACCTGGAGGATCCGGGTCGTCTGGCGGATATTATCGTATCTCATCTGGCTCTGAAAACTGAAGACAAACAAAGGGTGCTGGAGGCAATAGAAGCCAAGAAGAGACTGGAGATCCTCTGTGAAATACTGGCCAAGGAGATGGAAATCCTGGAGTTGGAAAGAAAGATAAATCTCCGGGTCCGCAAGCAGATGGAAAAGACCCAAAAGGAATACTATCTCCGGGAACAGTTAAAGGCTATCCAGAAAGAACTGGGCGAAAAGGATGAGAAAACAGCCGAAACAGAAGAATACAGGGCCAAGATCAAAAAAGCCAGGATGCCGAAGGAAGTCGAGGAAAAAGCCCTGAAGGAAGTGGAGAGGCTTGATAAAATGCCTCCGATGGCCGCTGAGTCAGGAGTGATCAGAACTTACCTGGATTGGTTGTTGGCCCTGCCGTGGCGGAAGACAACCAGGGACCGGCTTGATATTAACCAGGCTGAGAAGGTCTTAAATGAAGACCATTATGGTTTGGACAAGGTCAAAGAACGTATCCTGGAATATTTAGCCATCAGAAAACTGGCCAAAAAGCTGAAGGGCCCAATTTTATGTTTTGTAGGGCCGCCCGGTGTAGGGAAGACTTCGCTGGCCAAATCCATTGCCAGGGCTCTGGAACGAAATTTCGTCCGGATGTCCCTCGGGGGGGTGCGTGATGAAGCGGAAATCAGAGGACATCGTAGGACTTACGTAGGGGCTATGCCGGGCCGTATTATTCAGGGCATTAAGCAGGCAGGTTCACGGAATCCAGTGTTCCTGCTCGATGAAATAGACAAAATGAGTATGGATTTCAGGGGAGACCCCTCGGCGGCTCTGTTGGAAGTCCTTGACCCTGAGCAAAACAACTCTTTCAGCGACCATTATATAGAAAGTCCCTTTGACTTGTCCGATGTCATGTTTATAACTACGGCAAATGCCCTGCATCCTGTGCCGAGGCCGCTTCTGGACAGGATGGAAGTTATATATATTTCCGGGTATACAGAAGAAGAAAAGGTACAAATTGCTCAGCGCCACTTAATTCCGAAGCAGTTGAAAGAACATGGGTTAAAAGCCGGGCAACTGCAAATGTCAGAAAATGTAATCCGGAAAATTATCCGCGAATACACCAGGGAAGCCGGTGTGCGTAACCTGGAACGGGAAATAGCCGCTATCTGCCGCAAAGCAGCCCGCCAGATTGTGCAAAAAAACCAAAAGCGGGTTAAGGTTTCCATACAGAATCTGGAACAGTTTTTGGGCATCCCCAGTTACAGGTTTGGCGTGGCTGAAAAGGAAGATGAAGTGGGTATTGCCACTGGCCTGGCCTGGACCGAAACAGGCGGCGATGTCCTGGCTGTAGAAGTAACCGTAATGAAGGGAACCGGTAAGCTCACCCTGACGGGTAAACTGGGCGATGTGATGAAGGAATCGGCCCAGGCGGCATTCAGTTATATTCGGTCTAAGGCCTCGGAATTGAAAATAGACCCGGATTTTTACGATAAATACGACACCCATATCCACGTGCCGGAAGGCGCTATTCCCAAGGATGGCCCCTCTGCGGGTATCACCATGGCCACAGCTCTGGCATCGGCTTTGACGCAGAGGAAGACCAGACGCGAAGTGGCCATGACGGGCGAGATAACTTTACGGGGCCGGGTTTTACCTGTAGGAGGCATAAAAGAAAAAGTGCTGGCCGCTCACCGGGCCGGGATTAAGGTTGTCATTCTGCCCAAAGACAATAAAAAAGACCTAGAGGAAATACCGCAAAAGGTGAAATCTAAAATGGAATTTGTCCTGGTGGAACACATGGATGAGGTTTTAGCAAGAGCGCTTCAGGAGGGCTAAATTTGAACATTACTGCCGCTGAATTCATTATCAGCGCCCCGGGACCGAAACAGTACCCTGTTGAAGGGTATCCCGAAATTGCTTTTGCCGGACGGTCCAACGTGGGCAAATCTTCTTTAATCAACACGCTGACTAACCGGAAGGGTTTGGCCAAGACCAGCAGCAGGCCGGGAAAGACCCAACTGTTAAACTTTTATCTGATTAATAAAAGTTTGTACTTTGTGGATTTACCCGGATATGGATTTGCCAGGGTATCCAAAGAAACCAAGAGTTATTGGGGTAAGATGATCGAAAACTACCTTAAAAACAGAGAGAAACTGGTGGCGGTAGTGCAGTTGATTGATATCCGGCATGCGCCAAGCCGTGACGATATTACTATGCATCAGTGGCTGAAACACTACCGCATTCCAACGGTATTGGTTTTAAACAAAGCCGATAAAATTACGCGGGGTAAATGGGCACAGCATGCCAAAATAATCAGGCAATCATTGATGCCCGACCCCGAAACTCCGGTAGTAGTCTTTTCTGCTGAAACAAGACAGGGAAGGGAAGAATTACTGGGAATTTTGGATAAGATGGTCAAATCAAAAGAAGAGGGCAGGGCGGTTCCAGAAGGATAGCCAACTTAAAGTAGCAGATTGCAATGCTGTTTTTAAGGGATAACAATAGCCGGTCATCGCTTTATCGGACGGTGGCCGGCTTTGGAGTTTACAGGCTTTTCCTGACATGGCATTTGCAGCCGCAGCATACCCTATTAATAGCCTGCGGAAAAGGGGTGCGTCTATGGTAAACGTTGCGTTACTGTTAATCAGCCTGGGGGTTATTTTATTAAGCGCGGAATTGTTCACAAACGCTGTTGAATGGTTGGGTAAAATGCTGAAATTATCAGAGGGAGCTGTCGGCAGCATTTTGGCAGCCGTAGGTACTGCCCTGCCGGAAACCCTTATTCCCATTATTGCCATAGTCTTTGGCCATTCTGCTGCCGCCCAGGAAATCGGTATAGGGGCCATTCTGGGCGCGCCCTTTATGCTGGGTACCCTGGCCATGTTTGTCACGGGCAGCGCTGCTCTTGCTTTAGCCTTTATGGGTAAAAGGCGGACGACTATGCTCGTTGACGATTCTCTCATGAAAAGGGACCTGACCTTTTTTCTTATAGTATATTCAGGAGCCATTGTGGCTTCGCTGTTGACCAGGCATACTTTCAAAAAGATAATAGCTTTGGTTTTAATCCTGGCTTATTGCGTTTATGTCATACGCACTATAAAAGATGGCGACCAACTGGGGGAAACCAGTATCGCTCCCTTAATACTGGCCAAAAACCGCTCGTATCCCCGTCTGCGCATAGTGTTGCTGCAGTTGGGGCTGGCCATTGCCGGAATTTTGGGTGGGGCCGAGGTGTTTGTGCATAATATGGAAAAAGTTGCTGTGACTTTGGGTATTGCGCCTTTTGTGCTTTCGGTAATTGTAACCCCTATAGCCACTGAACTGCCGGAAAAATTTAATAGTATTATCTGGGTCAGCAGGGGTAAAGATACCTTGGCCCTGGGCAATATAACCGGGGCTATGGTTTTTCAGAGTTCCATAATACCGGCTATCGGGATTGCACTGACCCCGTGGGCCCTGACACCGGCAGCTTTTATGTCTGCAGTGATCGCCCTGGCTTCAGCCGGAATTATCCTTATTTACCTTGTAACAAAGAAACGTCTGCGGGCATATACACTTCTGGTAGGAGGGTTATTCTACAGCTTATTTATAGCCCTTGTTCTCAAGGCCCATTATTAAGCCGTCCGGGTTGACATCGAGCCAATAATTAGTATAATATATATACGTTAATGGATATTGCAGGCAATGACAGGGAAGAGTAAAAGGTACTTTCTCCAAAGAGAGGGGTGCCCTTGGCTGAAAGGCCCCCGGGAAAAAGGCTTTTGAACGTCGCCCTGGAGCTGTAAGGCTGAAGAGGAAGGATTAACCCTCCCTTATGTAAGCTTTACCGGGTCAGCCCGTTACAGCCAAAGAGTTCCAGGCGCTACAACGCTTGTGAAGTAAGGTGGTACCGCGGAAATGAGCTTTTCGTCCTTAAACGGATGAAAAGTTTTTTTGTTTAACGGACGGTGATAAGCCATTTTATACTTAAGGAGGATGAAGCATGAGCGCGGAAAAGAACTTGCCCACTACTTACAACCCTGGGGAAGTTGAAAAAAAGTGGTATAAATTTTGGGAGGATAATGGCTTTTTTCATGCGGAAGTAAATCCTGAAAAGAAGCCTTTCGCCATTGTTATGCCTCCGCCCAATGTAACCGGGGCGTTGCATATGGGACATGCTATAGATAATACCCTGCAGGATATTCTGACCAGGTGGCGCCGTATGCAGGGATATAATGCCCTTTGGCTGCCCGGGACCGACCATGCCGGGATAGCTACCCAGGCCAAGGTGGAAGAACAACTGGCCAAGGAGGGCCTCTCCAAATACGACCTGGGCAGGGATAAATTTTTGGAGCGGGTATGGCAATGGAAGGAGTTTTATCACAACCGGATAGCCACCCAGTTAAGAAGTCTTGGCTCATCCTGTGACTGGGAGCGGGAAAGGTTTACGATGGATGAGGGCTGCTCCCGCGCCGTACAAAAAGTTTTTGTTGATCTTTACAAAAAAGGGCTCATATATCGGGATAACTATATCATCAACTGGTGTACCAACTGCCGTACCACCATATCTGATATAGAAGTGGAACATACCGACCAGGCGGGTCACTTCTGGCATATAAGGTACCCTGTTAAAGACAGTGATGAATATGTATACCTGGCTACGACCAGGCCGGAAACAATGCTGGGTGATACGGCCGTCGCCGTGCATCCCGCTGATGAAAGATATAAGCACCTGGTGGGCAGAAGTGTAATTTTGCCTCTGGTTGGCCGTGAAATCCCGGTTATTGCTGACGAATACGTTGACCCTGAATTTGGTACCGGGGTAGTAAAGATAACGCCTGCTCACGACCCCAATGATTTTGAAGTGGGGAAAAGGCATAACCTGCCCGAAATCACCGTTATGAACAAGGACGGAACAATGAATGAGGAGGCAGGAATATACCGGGGACTGGACCGGTATGAGTGCCGCAAAAGGATTGTTGAGGACCTGGAGAAGGGCGGTTTCCTGGTCAAAGTTGAAGACCACACCCATTCTGTCGGCCATTGTTACCGTTGCGGTACAGTTATAGAACCGCTGGTTTCCAAACAATGGTTTGTCAAAATGAAACCTCTGGCTGAACCGGCCATCCAGGCAGCTAAAGAGGAACGGGTGCGTTTTATTCCCGAGCGCTTTACGAAAATATACCTGAACTGGATGGAGAATATAAGGGATTGGTGTATTTCACGCCAGTTGTGGTGGGGGCACCGGATTCCTGTCTGGTACTGTCAGGATTGCGGGGAAGTAATCTGTGAACTGGATCCGCCGGAAAAATGTCCAAAGTGCGGCAGTGCAAGATTGGAACAAGACCCGGACGTTTTGGATACCTGGTTCAGTTCCGGGTTATGGCCTTTTTCCACCCTGGGCTGGCCGGAAAGGAAACCTGAATTGGAGTACTTTTATCCAACTTCCGTATTAGTAACCGGTCGGGATATTATATTCTTCTGGGTAGCCAGAATGATATTTATGGCCATGGAATTTATGAAAGAAGTTCCCTTCAGGGAGGTATTCATCCATGGGTTGGTTCTCGATGCCCAGGGACGCAAAATGAGCAAATCCCTTGGCAACGGGGTTGACCCCATTGAGGTTATAGAAAAATATGGAGCCGACACTTTGCGATTCATGCTGATTACCGGCAACACCCCCGGTAATGATTTGCGGTTCCATTTTGAACGGTTGGATAACACCAGAAATTTTGCCAATAAAATATGGAATGCTTCCCGCTTTGTATTGATGAACCTGGAAGACTTCAAACCAGGGGAACCGCCTAAAGACTATTCGCCGGCGGATAAATGGATTAAGTCCAGATTTAGCAAAACTGTTAAGACCGTTACTGATGCTTTGGAAGCTTATAACCTGGGAGAGGCAGCCCAGTCATTATATGAATTTATTTGGAACGAGTTCTGTGACTGGTACATTGAACTGGTGAAGCCTGTGCTTTACGGCAAAGAAAGCCCGGCAGCAAGGTATACGGCGCAGTATGTACTCTGGTCCGTTCTGGAAGGAACTATGCGGTTACTGCATCCCTTTATGCCTTTTATAACCGAGGAGATTTGGCAGCATCTTCCCCATGAGGGCAAAACTATAATGACCCAGCAGTGGCCTGAATTTAATGCCGCCGAGGTAGATGAGAAAGCTGAAGCCGAGATGGAAATGGCCATGGAAGTAATAAAAGCTGTCAGAAATATCAGGAGCGAAATGAATGTAGCGCCTTCCCGTAAAGCCGATGTGATTATCAATGCCGGTTCAGGTGCGGCCATGGAGGTATTAAACCGGTGTAAACCGTACCTGGTGAACCTGGCGCATATTGCTAATTTGACCCTGCAAGAAAAACTGGATGCGGAACCGGAAGATGCTATGAGCGCTATTATAAAAGGCGTAGAAATTTATATGCCGCTGAAGGGACTGGTTGATATCCAGGCTGAAGTGGCCCGTCTCCGCAAAGAACTGGATGTTCTCGAAAAGGAACTGGCCAGGGTTAACGGAAAGCTAAACAACCAAAAGTTCCTGGACAAGGCGCCGGAAGATGTTATTGCCAAAGAAAAGGCCAAACATGCAGAGTATTCCGAGAAGAAACAAGCTGTACTTGAACGTTTGGCCAAATTAGGCGTTAAATAAAAGAAATAAATGCTATGTGTGGGGCTGCCCTTTTTGGGCAGCCTGTTTTACTGAATGGCTAAGTAGTGAAAAGTCCCACAAACCTCGAGGACAAAACCCTTGGGTAACAATCCTACAAATAATTGCTGGCAACGAATTTGTGTTTTCCCCGAAAAACCCTGTGATTATTGGTTGTGTTTAATCCGGATTTCGTTTATACTTATTTGGAACAATTGATTTTATTCTTGCTTCAAAATGTATTAGTGTTATAATATAAAATAAAAGAAAAATTTACGTTGCATGGGAAGGGATAAGGTAAATGAGGGCCAATGTAAAAACTCTTTTAGAATCTATGGAAAAATGGGGAATTACTCCTGAAGAGCTTGTCAGGAGAGCCCGGTTGCCGGAATCGGTTGCCGACGACCTGGTAAAGGGGAAAGAGATTCCCGCCCGGCAGATGTCCAAACTGGTCAGGGTTTTTGAGGCCTTAACCATAGAAGATTGTGAAGACTTTAAGACAGGGAAACTAAACATAGGGGACCGTATCAGGGCATTAAGAGAAGAAAAAGGTTTGAGCCTGGTTGATTTTGGGAATTTAACAGGGTTGTCTTTTACTTATCTCAGCGAACTTGAGCGCGGAACTACTGTCCCTGCTGTGGGTACCCTGAAAAAAATAGCTGCCTGCCTGGGGGTTCCTGTGAGCCTGTTTATTGAAAACGAACGGAAGAATAGTATTATCGCCGAGAAACTCCAGTATGCCAGGAAGATGAGAGGCCTCACCCAGAAGGAACTGGCAGTACGGGCCGGGATTTCGCCTGGGTTAGTCGGTCAGATAGAAATGGGTAAAGTCAATGCATCTTTAAAAACCATAGAAAAAATCAGTCAGGTGCTGGGGGTTTCTGTTTGCTATCTGATTTTGGACAGGGAAGAAGTTGAAGCGATGATTGGCGGCTTAAGCCCTGAATTAAGAAATCTGCTTATGGATAAAAAGGTTCAACTGTTGCTGGGTTCTATTTGCCGCATGGAAGAAGACAAGCTCAAGTTAGTGCTCAATTTTGCCGATATGTTAAAAAATCCTCGTATTTGAAGGGGAGGTTGAACGATTTTGAAAACATTTAACCTCCCAGAATTTTTCGGAATAACCTTTGTTAATAGTTTCAATCTGGCGGGATATGCCGGATTTTTTTTTAGCAGGTTTTTTGCGCGAAAAGTCGAAAACTAAGAAGTGATCTTATTTTTGGGAGGTCTTTTGAATGAATTACCAGGAAGCGTTGACATATTTACAGGACCTGACTAAATTTGGGTTTAACTTTGGTTTGGGGCGGATAGAAGAACTGCTGAACCGGCTCGGAAACCCCCACAAAAAATTAAAAGTGGTGCACGTGGGTGGAACCAACGGGAAAGGTTCTACAACGGCTTTCATAAGCGGCATCCTGCAGGCCGCCGGGTACCGGGTCGGGGTTTTTACTTCTCCCCACCTGCATTCTTATACGGAGAGGTATACGATAAATAATGTTACCATTTCTGAGGAAGCAATGGCCAGGTATATTGTTTTTCTAAAACCTTATCTTGACAAGATGGTAGAAGACGGTTATGAGCACCCCACTGAATTTGAGGTATGTACGGCCCTGGCCTTCCAGTATTTTTATGACCAGAAAGTGGACTATGTGGTCCTGGAAGTGGGTCTTGGAGGGGCTATTGACTCCACTAATGTAGTTGTTCCGCTTGTATCGGTGATCACCAATGTGGCTATGGACCATATGGATTACCTGGGCCATTCCATTCGGGAAATTGCTGAGGTTAAGGCAGGTATAATAAAACTCAATGGGCTGGCCGTAACGGCGGTACAGGACCCTGAGGCTTTAGAGGTAATTTCACGCACGGCCCGGGAAAGAAACGCCCGTCTGATCGAGGTTTACAAAGAAGCCAAATGGGAAATAACAGATTCTTCTGTTTGGGGACAAACTTTTAATTTAAACACCAGTAACCGCACTTACAAAAACGTGCGTATCGGCCTTTTGGGTCACCATCAGATTGTCAATGCCGTTACTGCTATAGTAACTGTAGAAGCTTTGGAAACGCTCGGCGTGCAGATCGGGCAGGATGCCGTAGAGAACGGAATGGCGTCGGTCAAGTGGCCGGCCAGATTGGAAATTATGCAAAGACAGCCGATGGTAATTATTGACGGCGCTCATAACGTACACGGGGCCAAAAGCCTGAGAAACGCTCTACAAGAAGTATTCTCCTACGATAAACTGATTTTGGTTTTCGGTATGCTGGGCGATAAAGAGCGGGAAAAAGTGGTGGCAGAATTAGCGCCTTTGGCAGCTAAGGTGGTAATTACCAGGCCCAACTCTCCCAGGGCCGGTCAGTGGGATAAAGTAGCCGAAGAAGTGAAAAAATATGTTAACGATGTGCGGGTCATTGAAGATATTCACCAGGCCGTTGATACAGCGGTTAAAATTGCGGAACCGGGCGATTTGGTTTGTATAACCGGTTCTCTGTACATGGTGGCTGAAGCAAGGGAGTACTTTATGGAAAACAAGTTCTAACGGGAAAACTCCGGCCATATGATTGTAATAAATAAGTCATGCGGCCGGAGGATCTCTATGAGACCAAACAGGAAAAGGCTTGTGGCTGCGATGGTAATATTTTTTACTGTTTCCGCCCTGGCCATCTTTTTTAGCGCTATATTGGGAAAAGCTTACCTTGGCATATTGAAATCCGGGGGTGAGAAAAGAACCTCCCAACCTCCCGGTGCAAAGGCTGTGGTAGCTGAAAAACAGGCAGGAAGTGTGGCGTTAACGCCTGTACCTGTTTTTTATCTACAGGGAGGGGTCTATTCTGACCTGGAAAGCGCTCGGCAGGCAGCCGGGGATTTTTTAAGTTTGGGCCTGGACCCGTTTATAACTGAAAAAGCTCCTTATCGCCTGTACATAGGTTTTTTCGGTACCAGGGAAGAGGCATACAAATTCAAAGATTATTTAAAAGAAAAAGAAGTAGGCGCCTTTGTTCAGGCTAATATGTTGAACGCCACGGAATTATCGTTTCCGGAAGAAAAAGCGGAGCTGGTCTATAAATGGGCTCCTTTTCTGGAGAAATGTTCCCTGTTCATAAAATCATTGGGAAATAGTTGCAGTTTCGGGTCCTTTGAACGGGCCGACCGCCAGGCGATTGAAAGGGCTTTGGTCCCAATAATGGGAGAATTGGATTTTTTAATAGCGGAACTGGACAAAAAAATGCCCGAGTCGGGCGAATTTGGCGTGGCTGTGAATGGTTTAGCCGATTCGGCCAGGTTATTAAAAGCCGATATGGTTAAACTGCAGTCGCAATGGAATCAGGACAATTATAACCAGGTGGCGAAGGGGCTAATCCAGTTCGTTCAGGCTTATATTAATTGCTGGGACCAATTGGCAGTGCCTGATACAACTTAATATTGTCCTCCTTTAATATTGTGTGTTATAATTTTCTGGAGAGAGGGAGGGAGGAACGGGATGAAGGCACTGAAAATACCGGAGGCTACTATCACCAGATTATCAGTTTATTCGAGATTTTTAGAGGCCATAGATAAAAAGGGTATTGTTACCATATCTTCCGGCGAAATAGCAGAAGGCACCGGCGTTAGTCCGGCACAAGTCAGAAAAGACCTGGCCTATTTTGGTGAATTTGGAACGCGTGGGGTGGGCTATAACGTTAAAGACCTTTTGAAACATACCCTCAAGATCCTCGGACTTACCAACAGATGGTCCGTTGTTGTCGTGGGCGCCGGTAATTTGGGTTCAGCCCTGGTTTCATATCGCGGGTTCAGACAACGGGGGTTTGATATTGTTGGCGTTTTCGATAATGATCTTACGAAAATAGGTAAAAAACTTCTTGACCTTGAGGTATTGGGGACGGAAGAGATTCCCAGGGTAGTTAAGGAACATAATGTGAAAATGGGTGTTATCACAGCTCCTGCTTCCGCAGCACAGGATGTAGCGAATATTTTGGTGAAAAGCGGGGTCAAGGCCATTCTTAACTTTGCGCCGACCGTGTTGAACGTGCCTGACCATGTACATGTAAGAAACATTGATTTATCAACTAAATTAGAGATTTTAACCTTCCATTTAGGTATGGAGAATGATGGATACTAATTGTTTTATCGTTTTTTATGTGACGAATGTAACAAAGACCGTGCCAACCGGCACGGTCTTTTTTTGTGGTGCGCCCGGCAAACCTAAAGTATACAAAAACGGCACATAAGGCAAACTACAATTAGTTTGTTATATAAATAGTTTTAATATTTAGGGGTGAAAAAATGGGGGAAAATTGTGAAGGCCAATGCCGACAAACGCAGTTTGCGGAACTTGATAAAGTTATAGAAGAGTATAGGGGAACGCCCGGGGCCCTGATTCCTGTTTTACACAAGGCCCAGGAAATATTCGGCTATCTGCCGGAGGAGGTTCAATACCGTATTTCACAAGGTTTGGGCCTGCCGCTTGCCGATGTTTACGGGGTTGTGACTTTTTACAGTCGTTTTACATTAGTTCCGAAAGGCAAGCATGATATTGGTGTCTGTCTGGGTACAGCCTGTTATGTTAAAGGAGCAGGGGAGCTGGTGGGCTGGCTTGATAAAGAGCTTGGCTTGAAACCGGGTGGAATAACCAGAGATGGCCTGTTCAGCCTGGAAACGACCAGGTGTGTTGGCGCTTGCGGTATGGCCCCCGTGGTTACTATAGGTGAGGAAGTGAAGGGGCGGCTTACCGTTGAACAATTTAGTGAAATTATCAGGGAATATCAGCAAAAATAGATGTTGGCACGTTGCAAAGGAGGTAAGCAATGACTAAGAGTTCTCATATCCTGATCTGTCACGGGACAGCCTGTGTTTCTTCGGAGAGCAGGGAGGTATACAAGGCTTTAGAAAAAGCAATAGATGAAGCGGGGCTGGCTGACCAGGTCCGGATTGTGCATACGGGGTGCTTTGGCTTTTGTGCCCGTGGGCCTATTATCTTGATTCACCCGGGGGGCGTTATGTATTGCGAAGTATCCGTGGGTGACGTAAAAGAAATAATTGAGGAACACATAAAAAAGGGAAACATTGTTGAGCGCCTGCTGTACCGGGATCCGGAAACTAAAGAGAAAAAGACCGGTTTTGATGCCATCAACTTCTTCAGGAACCAGACCAGAGTAGTGTTACGCAACTGTGGCCAGATTAATCCCGACGATATCCACGAATACATAGCCAAAGACGGCTATAAGGCCTTGGGGAAGGCTTTAAAGGAAATGACGCCGAATCAGGTTATCGCCGAAATAAAAAAATCCGGCTTGCGAGGCCGCGGCGGAGGAGGGTTCCCGACAGGTCTTAAGTGGGAACTGACTGCCAAATCCTCCGGAGACACCAAATACGTCATATGTAATGCCGACGAAGGAGACCCGGGGGCATTCATGGACCGGAGTATTTTAGAAGGTGATCCCCATTCCGTCCTGGAAGCAATGGCTATTGCCGGTTATGCTATTGGGGCCCGCCAGGGCTTTGTTTATGTAAGAGCCGAATATGCCATTGCTGTTGAGCGGGTTTCCCATGCCATTGAGCAGGCCAGGGAACTGGGGCTGTTGGGGAAAAACCTTTTTGAGACGGATTTTGCCTTTGATATAGAGGTGCGCCTGGGGGCGGGCGCATTTGTATGTGGAGAAGAAACAGCCTTAATAACCTCCATAGAAGGCAACCGGGGGGAACCCCGCCCCAGGCCGCCCTTCCCGGCCCAAAAAGGCCTTTGGGGGAACCCTACACTTATCAACAACGTGGAGACCCTGGCCAATATTCCCGCCATTATTTTAAACGGGGCCGAGTGGTTTACGCAATTTGGCACCGAGCGAAGTAGGGGAACCAAGGTGTTTGCCTTAGCCGGTAAGATTAATAACACCGGTTTAATAGAAGTTCCCATGGGGGCAACCCTGCGCCATGTCATTTATGACATCGGCGGTGGTATTCCCGACGGGAAAAACCTTAAGGCTGTCCAGACAGGAGGGCCTTCAGGCGGCTGCATTCCGGCCCATTTGCTGGATACGCCCATCGAATATGATACTTTGCTGGAACTCGGTTCCATGATGGGATCCGGGGGCATGATCGTTCTTGACGAAAGCGATTGCATGGTAGATATAGCCAAGTTTTACCTGGAGTTTACCCGTGATGAATCCTGCGGCAAATGTACGCCGTGCCGGATCGGTACAAAGAGGTTACTGGAAATCCTGGAACGCATTACAGAAGGTAGGGGGAAAGAAGATGATATTCCCCTGCTGCAGGAACTGGCTGAGGGCATCAAAGAAACGTCCCTGTGCGGATTAGGCCAGTCAGCCCCAAACCCGGTTCTCAGCACGTTACGTTATTTTAAAGACGAATATATGGCTCATGTCCGGGACAAGGTGTGCCCGGCAGGAGTTTGCAAAAAACTTTCGCGCATCAGGATAATTCCTGAAGAATGCAAAAAGTGCGGTTTATGTGCCAGGGAATGCCCCGTTGGGGCCATTAAAGGCAAGCCGCGGGAGACCCATGAGATTGACCCGGAAAAATGCACCAAGTGCGAAGCTTGTCTTAAAAAATGCCCCTTTGGGGCAATAAGGAAGTAGGCGCAAACCACCCAATTTTATTTTTCCACCTTACCCATAATAAGGCAGAGAACAATTTAAAGGTTTTTTCGTAATGATGTCGAAAGCTTTAGTAACAATTTTCAAACAATTGTCTTTTATCGGGGGGGTGAATTGGGTGAATTTACAACAATTGGAACAATTAAAGCAAACCGCTCTGGCCGAGAAACAACTCGCCCCGGATTCAGCACAACCCCGCATCACTGTGGGCATGGGCACTTGTGGCATAAAAGCGGGCGCTCGCCATGTGTTCCAGGCGTTCGGGGAGGAACTGAAGCAGGTGGGTTGTGATGCCGTATTGGTGCCTGTTGGCTGCAAAGGGGCATGTTCTTATGAGCCCCTGGTAGAGGTGAAACTGCCTGGCCTGCCAACGGTATTATATGGAAATGTGGACCCCGAAAAAGTAAAACATATAGTTCGCCAGCACTTGATGAAAAAACAGCCCGTTCATGAATGGGTACTACCTGCCTAAAGGCCTGTTCTCGATGCAGCCGGGTAGATTTCTACCTGGCTTTTTTGCGTTGAAAGATTGCTCCTTCCTCCGTGCTGACTGTCTCCTATAAAGGTACATACTTATTCGGGGTTAAAATACTAAAGAATTTGCAGTTTAGCTTGTCATTAAATGTCAAAAATGGTACACTGAAATGAGAGCCTAACCATATATCAAGAATTTTGGCATAGTTGAACCCACATAAGGGAAGATAAGAAGTGAGGGCTCTATTTTTATGTTGAAGGGCTAAACATATTTTATGTTGGAGGCTTTAGATGAAGGGCTTGAAAAGTTATCATGGTCCCTGGGCGCTGGCGCTGTTATTTGTCATCGGCGGACTTTTGGGAAGCATAGCCGGTGAATTACTGGGTGACCGGTTCCCGCAGATTATGAAATCAATTTCTGTGGGAATTAACCCGCCCACGACTATAAACCTTAGTGTTATGTCCGTTACTCTGGGTTTTACCCTCAAAATAAATATAGCCACTGTGCTTGGTTTTTTCTTGGCGTATATTATATACCGTAAATTATAGGGCAGGGATTAAGTAAATGAAAGAAATTATTTTGGCTTCTGCTTCGCCGAGGCGCAGAGAGTTATTGGATGCCGTCGGTCTTCCTTATCAAGTACAGGTCAGTGCAATTGATGAAAAAATACCTGCTGCCATGACTCCCGCTGACACGGCCATGAATTTGGCCTTGCAAAAGGCTCAAAATGTGGCCGGTAAGTTTGCTTCCGGAATTGTAATCGGCGCTGATACTATTGTTGTTTTAAACGGCCATGTTTTAGGCAAACCGAAAGATAAAACCGATGCTGTCAACATGCTGCAAGCACTGCGAGGTACAACACATCAGGTAATAACAGGGTTAGCTGTGATTGACGCCGAAGACGGCAAGACGGTGCAAGCCTTTGAGGAAACGGAAGTTTGCTTTAAAAACATATCAGATGATGATATCAATGCTTATGTTGCCACAGGAGAACCGATGGACAAAGCCGGCGCGTACGGTATTCAGGGGTTAGGAGGATTATTTGTGGCAGGTATCAGAGGTTGTTATTTTAATGTGGTAGGTCTGCCTATTCCATTATTGGCAGAAATACTCAAAGGATTTGGCGTTGATATTCTTCGTTTCAGGAAAGATAATAATAGAGAGGGCGTTTAAATTTTGGGAGTTACCGGTTACCATGTAACAATTAAAGAAATGCCTCAGGAACTAAGACCTAGGGAGAGGCTTTTAACTGAGGGGCCGGGCAGTTTATCCAATGCTGAGCTGATCGCCATCCTGTTGGGGACCGGGACCAGGACCTGCACTGCGGTTCAACTGGCGTCCCAATTGCTCAGCGCCTTTGGAGGACTGAAGGAACTGGTGGGAGCCAGCGTGGAGGAAATAAGCAGCATTAAAGGAATTGGACTGGCCAAAGCCACCCAGGTAAAAGCTGCTTTGGAACTGGCCGGCAGACTGAGCCTTTTAGCCGGGGAAAAGAAATATACTATCAGGACCCCGGAAGATGTGGCGGGCATTCTTATGGAGAAGATGAGGCATTACGACAGGGAACATTTTCTGGCCATCATGTTAAATACAAAGAACCAGGTACTAAACATTGAAACCGTTTCCATAGGGCATCTCAATGCTTCTTTGGTCCATCCGCGGGAAATTTTTAAAAGCGCTATTAAAAAAAGCGCCGCAGCGTTAATTGTTGCACATAACCATCCCAGTGGTGACCCGCACCCCAGCAAAGAAGATATCTTAATTACCAAGAGACTGGTTGAGGTTGGTGAAATAATTGGTATAGAAGTACTTGATCATGTAATATTGGGAGATAATAATTTTACCAGCTTGAAACAAGAGGGTTTAATCTAGCGTCAAAACAAAAATCACCATAATTGAAAGGGGACCTTTAAAGAAATGTTTGGGTTGTTTTCTAAGGATATGGGCATAGATTTGGGAACTGCCAATTCATCGGTCTATATGAAGGGCAAAGGCATAGTTCTGCACGAACCTTCCGTCGTCGCTATTCAGAGGGATACGGGCCAGGTTTTGGCCGTTGGTGAAGAAGCCAAGCAGATGATTGGCCGGACGCCGGGTAATATAGTGGCCATCAGGCCTATGAAGGATGGAGTAATAGCTGACTTTGACACAACACAGAGTATGTTAAGGTACTTTATCACCAAAGCGCTGAAAAAACGCTCGTTTTTGGTGCGGCCCAGGGTGGTTGTGTGCGTTCCGTCGGGAGTTACCGCTGTGGAAGAAAGGGCTGTCCGGGAAGCTGCCCTGCAGGCGGGCGCCCGGGAAGCCTATCTTATCGAGGAGCCCATGGCAGCATCTATAGGTGCCGGGCTTCCGGTTCATGAGCCGACGGGCAATATGATTGTTGATATTGGCGGTGGAACCAGTGAAGTGGCAGTCATATCTTTGGGTGGTATCGTTACCAGCCGGTCCATACGTATCGGTGGAGATGAAATGGACGAAGCCATTATGCAGCACATCAAACGTACTTATAATTTAATGGTCGGAGAACGTACTGCGGAAGAGATCAAGATTAAAATCGGTACCGCTTACCCTTTCCCCGAAACTGAAAGCTATGAAGTGAGGGGGAGAGACCTGGTCACAGGTTTGCCCAAAACAGTAAATATTACCTCAGAGGAAGTGTATAAAGCTTTATCAGAACCGGTAAGCGCCATTCTTGAAGCAATTAAGGTGACTTTGGAAAAGACTCCGCCGGAACTGGCCGCAGATATTATGGATAAGGGAATTGTCATGGCTGGTGGAGGTTCTCTGTTAAGAGGCCTGGACAAACTGGTCAGTGAAGAGACGGGCATGCCTGTCCATGTGGCAGATGAGCCTCTCTTCTGTGTGGCTTTTGGGACAGGTAAAGTGTTGGAAAACCTTGACGTGCTCAAAAGAGTATTAATTTCGCCCAAAAAAATCAGCTAGAAAGGCGGGATCCCATTGTTCCGGTACTTGTTTAACAGGTATACAATGGGGGTCCTGGTAGTTGTTATAGGTGTATTGGTTCTTATACATTACACGTCATTCGACAGGCAGGGCCTTACCAAAGCGGAAGAGATAGTAAAAGACCTAATTTCTCCGATTCAGGCCGGGGTTATGAAGGTAACCAATAGTATATCGGGAAATATGTCGGCTCTGTTATCCTTCGGCAAAATCAAAAAGGAAAATGATGAACTGAAGAAGCAGATAGCGGAGCTGCAAAAACAGAATAACCTGCTAAAAGAGTATGAATACCAAAACCTCAGATTGAGGGAAATGCTGGACTTCAAAGATTCAATCGCCGGTAATTACCAGCTTGTTGCGGCATCCGTAATCGGCCATAACCCCAGCAACTGGTTTAAGGTCATCACTTTAAACCGGGGCAATGCGGACGGCATCAAAAAAGATATGGCGGTAGTCACTGATAAAGGATTGGTCGGAAGAATTATCAATGTGGCGGAACATTCCTCCGATGTCCTTTTAATCCTGGATAACAACAGCGCTGTAGGCGGTATTGTCCAGGTCACCAGAACGCCGGGCGTTGTAGAGGGATTATCTGATAATTCCGGCTATGTCAGGATGATTCACATTCCCAAAGATGCTCCTATCAGGGAAAACCAGGTGGTGGTGTCTTCCGGGCTGGGAGGAATATTTCCAAAGGGATTGCCTATAGGGCGGGTAGTAAGAATTCAGACTCAATCCAACGGTCTGGTAAAAGTGGCTTTGATACGTCCTTTTGTTGATTTTAACCGGCTTGAAGAAGTATTTATTATTAAGCAGATATTTGCTCCGGAAACTTCCGGCCTGGCAGAGGGGGAGTAAAGTTGCGTTACGCTTTTCTTACTTTCCTTTTTATTATCAGCTACATTATTGAATCCACCGTTTTTTCCTTTTTTCCCGTTGCCGGTGTTAAGCCGGATTTAATTTTAATTTTTGTGGTTTTCTATGCTTTGTTAAAAGGGCCCCAAGAAGGGGTTTTGGCAGGATTGATCGGTGGCTTGACAGAAGATATATTTTTCGGACACTTTATTGGGTTAAATGCCTTTCCTATGTTAGTGACCGGCTTTCTTTTCGGTCTGCTGGAAAAGAAGGTTTATAAGGAAAACTTTTTCATTCCTATTTTAACGGTTATTGCCGCCACATGGTTAAACCAAAGCCTGGTCTTTTTGCTGGGCCTAAGTATAGAAGGTTTCCCTGCTAATTATGTCGCTGTTTTCCAAAATGTTATTTTTCCCACCCTTATTTATAATTCCTGTTTATCCCCTTTTATTTACGGCAAGTTTTATAAATCTACCCAGAAGAGATTTTTCCGGCAACCTGATTATTAAAATTTGTTCAACAGGAGTGTATTATACCTATGCCAACAAAGGTAGTAAAAGTGAAATTAAAAATATTTTTAGCGTTGGTTGCGGTAATCTTTATTATCCTCATATCTCGTTTGGGGTATCTTCAGCTTATACAGACTGAACAATTCAAAACCATGTCGGAGCAGAACAGGATTAAATTTGTCTCTATCCCTGCACCGCGGGGTGAAATCAGAACCCGGGATGGAAAAGTACTGGTGAAAGACCGGCCTGTTTATAGCGTTTCTATTGTCTACCTTGGTTTAAAGAACCAGGAGGAAGTGGTAAAAAAACTGGCCGCTATTCTAGGTATGGACCCAAAGGAAATAAATGCGGCTATAAATGACGCCAATGTCAGGAAATTCGAGCCTATAAAAATAAAAAAGGATGTTCCCCTGGACATTGTTACTAAAATCGAAGAACGCCGACAGGAACTGCCGGGGGTGGAAATAAACGTGGAACCTATGCGGCAGTATGTTTACGGTAATTTTGCTCCTCATATATTGGGGTATATTCAGGAGATCAAAAAAGAACAGTTGGAGGCCAAGAAAAACGAAGGGTATAATTTAGGCGACAGGTACGGCCAGGCCGGACTGGAAAATACTTACGAAAGTGTATTGCGGGGCGTGGACGGGGACCGACAGGTAGAAGTGGACCGGAACCAGCATCCTGTTAGGGAGCTGGATATAAGGCCGCCTGTTGCCGGTAATAACCTTATCCTCAATATTGATTTTAACGTGCAAAAGGCGGCTGAGGAAGCCCTCGACAGGGTTTTGTATCGGTTGCAGACTAAGGGCACCGACAAAAAATATCCCAATGCCAGGGCTGGGGCCGTAGTGTTGCTGGACGTCAGGACCGGTAAGGTATTGGCTATGGCCAGTAAACCAGGTTTTGATCCTAATATATTTAACGGTAAAATTACTAAGGCTCAATCTGAAGCGCTTTTCAGCCCTAATAATCCTTTTCCTGCCTTTAACAACCGGGCCATGATGCCCTATGCACCGGGGTCCACCTTCAAAATGGTTACTGCAACGGCCGTTTTGGAAACGAAAAAAGCCCGGCCCAGCGATACCATTTATGACTCGGGTTCCGTATTTTTATACGGGCGTTCTTATAAATGCTGGAGACCGTCGGGTCACGGCCGGGTTGACCTGGTTAAAGCCATTCAGGTATCCTGCAACGTTTACTTCTACCAGATGGGATTAAGGGCCAAAGTGGAGAATATTGCGAAGTATGCGCTGCAGTATGGCCTGGGCCAGAAAACAGGCATTGATTTGCCCGGTGAAAAAACAGGCCGTGTGCCTACTCCTGAGTGGAAGAGACAATTAAACGAGGGGCCCCTCAAGGCGAAATACGAGAAGAAATATAAAGCCATAGAAGAAAAATATGATAAGTTAATAGCCAATGCCCAGTCTGAGCGCGAAAGAAAATCTCTCGAAAGGAAGAAAGAATCAGAATTGCGCCAGAAGCGGGCCCAGTATAAGATCGACAAATACTGGCTGGTAGATTGGCGTGAATTTGAGACCGTTATCATGGCTATCGGCCAGGGTGATAACCTCTATACTCCGCTGCAGATGGCTAATTACATCGCAACTATTGCCAATGGGGGCATACGTTATAAACCATATATTGTCGATAAGATAACTGATTATCAGGGCAGGGTTGTCAAACAGAACAAGCCGGAGGTAATGCAAAAGGTTGATGTGTCTCCGCAGACTCTGGCTGTTATTCGCCGGGGTATGGCAGCGGTAACGGAACCGGGTGGTACAGCAGCGTCGGTGTTTGCCGGTTTTCCTATAAAGGTTGCCGGTAAAACAGGAACCGCCCAGACGGGCAAAGACCCCAAAACAGGCCTGGAACGTGATAACCATGGTTGGTTCGTCGGGTTTGCCCCTTATGATAATCCGCAGGTGGCAGTAGCGGCAATTGTCGAATATGGCGGGCACGGGGGGAGTTCCGCGGGATATGTGGCCCGGGATGTTTTAGCCGCATATTTTAAAGTCAAGCAGCAGCAAAACAATAGCGGCAGGGACGCAGAGGAATAGAGCAATTTGTCTAAATTTTTGAGAAAAACGGGGCAAAAAGACCTCGTTTTTTTTCTATTTACTTGAAGGATTTGGCTCACGCATGTAGAACATTAATTTTTGAAATTGGCTGGTGAATATGGGAAATATTGAAACGTTAATGGGAATAAACCCAGGAGGGGATTCGGTTGCGGAAGAACAAAAGTTCCAAAGCTAAGAAATTATTGCTTCGGAAGGGAAAAAACAGTGAGCTTACCCTGGAAATGGACAGCGAGGGTGAAGAGATGACTTCCCAGAAAAATGACCATGGCCTCCAAACTAAAAACACTTTTGCAATCGCGCCTGATGGGGATGAAAATACGATCCTGATTAAGCGAACCCTGCGTTCCGGCCAATCTATTAAATTTGACGGCAATGTGGTTGTGTTGGGGGATATCAATCCGGGAGCCGAAGTAATTGCCGGAGGTAATATCATTATCATGGGTTCTCTGCGGGGCGTGGCTCATGCAGGAGCCGGCGGGGATGAAACTGCAACGGTTGCTGCCTTTAAGTTACAGCCCACCCAACTCAGAATAGCTAACCATATCACGAGGGCACCGGATGGAGACTATGGTTCTCCAGATCAGCCGGAAATAGCCAGAATCAAAGATGGTGTCGTAACGATCGAAGCATATCAAATCGGACAGGATAAACAAATGAAGATAGGTTAACATCACGAAAAGAGGAGGACAAAAGTATGGGAGAAGTTCTGGTAATTACCTCTGGAAAGGGAGGGGTTGGAAAAACAACTACCAGCGCCAATATTGGAACCGGATTGGCTGCTTTGGGATATAAAGTTGTTTTGGTTGACACTGATATTGGGTTAAGAAACCTTGATGTAGTACTTGGCCTGGAAAACAGAATTGTGTACGACATAGTTGATGTGACTCATGGAAAATGTCGTCTCAAGCAGGCTTTAATCAAAGACAAACGATTTGAGGGTTTACACCTGCTGCCTGCCGCGCAGACAAAGGACAAGACGGCAGTAACTCCGGAGCAAATGCAGGAACTTTGCGCTGAACTGAAAAAAGAATTTGATTATGTAGTCATTGACTGCCCGGCGGGTATTGAACAAGGCTTCAAAAACGCCATAGCCGGTGCGGAAAGGGCTATTGTGGTCACTACCCCGGAGGTTTCCGCCGTAAGGGACGCGGACAGAATTATCGGTTTGTTGGAAGCATCAGATTTAAGAAGCCCCAAACTTATAGTCAACCGGTTAAGACCGAAAATGGTTAAGAAAGGCGACATGATGGGAATTGAGGATATTATTGATATTTTAGCCATAGACCTGATTGGGGTTGTACCGGAAGACGAAATGATTGTGGTATCAACCAACAGGGGCGAGCCGGCAGTTTTGGACAATAATTCCAAAGCAGGACAGGCATATCGTAATATCGCCAAGCGGATAACGGGCCAGGATGTTCCGTTTATGAACCTGGAAGCTGAGGGAGGTTTTGTTGAGAAGTTAAAGAGCCTGATACGGTTCAGATAAAAACCCATTCGGGGAGGAGGAAAGGGTCTTGCTGGATTTTTTATACAGGGTATTTGGAAAAGAGTCCACGGCCAGTAAAAATGTGGCCAAAGAAAGATTGCGCCTTGTTTTGGTTCAGGATAGGGCCAGTGTATCGCCGCAGCTTTTGGAAAATTTGAAGGAAGACCTGATAGCGGTTATATCCAAATATATGGATATTGACGAAAAAGCGCTGGAAGTAAACTTCAATAACTTGGACGATCACAGTGTGGCTTTATATGCAAACATTCCCGTCTTAGGGATGAAAAGAATCAATCTGGAAGAAAAAATTGGGTAACCCCCAATTTTTTCCTTTTGGCGCCGGCTTTTTAATAAGTGGACTATTTAGGCTTTTCTGTTATAATTAATGTAGGGCCGAAAGGCTATTACCAAAATAACAGAGGAGCGTTCCAATTCATGTTTGTGGAAAAAAAACTGTTGAGAAATTTTGACTACACCCTTTTAATTACTGTTTTAATTATTATCGTTTTTGGCCTGGTTATTTTAAGCAGCGCCACACACATTACGGCCGGTAAAGGTGATGACCCCTTCGGTTATGTGAAGAAACAGCTTCTCTGGGTCATCATTGGTTTTATTTCCATTGCGATAGTGCTTAGAATCAACTATAACAGTTTAAGCAATTATGCCAGGTATCTTTATATATTAAATATTTTGCTGTTATTACTTGTGCCCGTAATGGGGAAAGAATCCCATGGGGCCAAATTATGGATTCCGATTGGTCCTTTTCTGCTGCAGCCCGGCGAATTTGCCAAACTGTTTATCATCATTACCTTTGCTAATTATCTTGATAAGAAGCAAGGGAAACTTGAACGGTTTGTGGATCTTATTCCATGTTTTATCCATGTAGGGATTCCCATGCTGCTTATTATGGCGCAGCCTGACCTGGGCACTGCCCTGGTTTTCATCGGTATTCTGTTTGGGATGCTGTTCATCGGTGGAGCGCGTCCGCTTCATTTGCTAATAGTGATATTAATTGGGGCATTATTGGTTGGTATTGTCTTATTTGGACAGCTCCAGTTAGGATGGGATAAACCACTCAAACCCTACCAACTGAAAAGGTTGACCATATTTGTTGACCCTTATCAGGACCCCAGGGAAGCCGGGTACCATGTTATTCAGTCTCAGGTGGCGCTGGGCTCCGGAGGACTTTTTGGCAAGGGCCTGTATCACGGGACGCAGAACCAATTAAATTTCCTTCCCGAGCAGCAGACAGACTTTATTTTTTCTGTTGTGGGTGAAGAGCTTGGCTTTGCAGGAGCCGCTTCATTGCTGTTATTGTTTTTTATACTGGTTTACCGGGGCGTGCTGATAGGGTATAATGCCAAAGATATGTTTGGCACTCTTATTGCTACAGGTATAGTATCCATGATTACCTTTCACCTGCTGGTCAATGTTGGTATGGCTGCAGGTATAATGCCGATAACCGGTATCCCGTTACCTCTGTTCAGTTATGGTGGCAGCGCCATGCTGACAAATCTCACGGCCATAGGGCTATTACTGAACGTTAACCTGCGCCGGGAAAAAATAATGTTTTAAGGAAAAACAAGCCCAAAAGGGCAGTGCCCTCTCCCTTTCAGTTTGAGGAGAAGGCACTGCCTTTTTTTCTTTGTCCGTAGCATGAAGAGAAAAGGCTTGTCATAATCAGGCAGGTTCTCCAATATAATTAATTTACCAGAGAGTTGCTATTTCATGGAGGGACGGCCTATGAGCGAAAAACAGGAAGCCTTGGTAAAACCTAAACCGCGGATAAGATTTGTTCATGATTCAGAAATTTTTTCAGAGGAGCCTCAAGCTCTTAACTACCGTAACTATTTGCCCCGGTTTCCCCAGCGGAAAAGGATTCCTTACCTGAAAAATGAACGAAATAATAAATTTCGTCTGGCCAGGCAGATTACGGTTTCTATATTGATATTTTTAATGGTTTGGGGTTTAAACAGCCTGCATTTTCCCCTGGCCAAAAAGGTTGGCAGTGGGGTGAAATACCTGCTCAACAAAGAAATGGATTTTTCTCCTGTGATAAATAAAATAGGTGAGCTGGCTTCGCCATATCTTAATTTTACTTTGCCAAATGGTAAAAACACGGTAAATGAGGAGCCTAAGCCGGTTATAACCAAGATTTCGGACCAAATTGGCCCACAACTGCCGGTAGGAGGGAAAATTACGGTTCCCTACGGATGGGTCTTTGATGACAGTAAGCAGTTTTTTGAATTTCACCGGGGTATTGATATTGTGGCAAAGGCCAATCAAGACATTAAGGCTGTCGCGGGTGGAAATATAGAACGTATTTACATGGGCGACAAGGGGGAAAAGTGCATCTTAGTCAGGCACGATGAGCAGTTGATGACAAATTACGTGAATGTAGGCGAAGTTCTGGTCGAAAAAGGGGAAGAAATTCATGCCGGGCAGGTAATCGGCAAAGTTGCCGGTGACGGTGAGGACAAGGAAAATCATTTGCATTTTGAGGTAATCCGGTTTGGTAAACCCGTCGATCCCTTCAGCGTCTTTACAGCGGCAACCCGTTAGCCTTAGGAAGTGTCAACATGAAAATTGCCAAGGTTTTTGGGATTAATGTCAAGGTAAATACCTTTTTTCTGGTTTTATTTTTAGTGCTAATTCTGACCGGAAAGTACCGGGAAGGCTTAATTGTTTTCGGCGTGGTCCTCTTACATGAGCTGGCTCATGTGGTCACCGCCTTGAACTATAAATTCCGGGTTACAGAAGTGGAACTACTGCCGTATGGGGGAGTAGCCAAGCTAGAACAAGGGTTGGAGGGAGATCCTTACGCGGAAATATTTATTTCTTTAGCCGGGCCTTTAGCAAACTTCCTGATTATCGGTTTGCTTTACATGCTGGAGGGGTTAGGGATATGGAACCAACGGTGGGTTCCTTTTTTTATCGAGTGTAATCTCACCTTAGGCCTTTTTAACCTCCTTCCGGCCTATCCTTTAGACGGCGGCAGGATTTACCGCGCTCTTTTAACGGAAAGGTTCGGCCTGACAGGAGCAACTGACCGTGCCCGGAAGGTTTCCCTTATTCTTTCCCTGCTCATGGTTTTCCTGGGTGTAGGCAGGTTAGTTCTTGGGTTAAACGGCATCAATTTGATTGTGATAGGAGTTTTTTTGGCCTTTGAAAACTTTCGGGACAAAGGTTCAATCATGTTTGCCTTTATCAGGTACCTAAACCGTAAGCAACAGGACCTGCCTGTCCGCCGGTTAATGCTTGCCCGGCATGTGGTTGCTCTGGAAGATGTGCAATTAAAGGAACTGGTGCGGCATTTTGTACCCCAGAAATATAACCTGGTCGTGAGGGTAGACAGCGGGCAGCGGATTACCGGGGTCTTTTCAGAGCACGAGATTATAAGTAAACTTTTGGAGGGAAAAATAAACATGACCTTGGGAGAACTGTAGAAATGAAAAAAGGAAATTATAACTTTTTGTAGAAACTTTTTAAAGCGCTTCCAGCCTGATTAGGCTCAAATTTGGGTATATTAATCTGAGGAATTACTTCTGATAACCAGGTAAACACTTGATGCAGGAGGCTTTGCTATGATGCGTGATTTTATTCGGAACCGGTTACTGCCGAAAGTTCTAAAACCTGCCCGTTATTTGGGGACAGAGCTGAATTCTATACATAAAGATTGGGATCGGGTGGACCTGAAAGTGGTTTTCGCTTTTCCCGACGTTTATGAAATAGGTATGTCGCATCTGGGGTTGAGAATACTGTACCATGTAGTTAATAAACGCCCGGACACCTTGATGGAAAGGGTATTTGCCCCCTGGGTTGACATGGAGGAATTGCTCCGGCAGCAAAATATACCACTTTTCGCCCTGGAGTCATATAAACCGGTAAAGGAATTTGATATAGTGGCCTTTACCCTGCAGTATGAAATGAGTTTTACCAACATCCTGAATATGCTGGACCTGGCCGG
Organism: Thermincola ferriacetica; assembly: GCF_001263415.1. NCBI lineage: Bacteria > Bacillati > Bacillota > Clostridia > Eubacteriales > Thermincolaceae > Thermincola > Thermincola carboxydiphila. The sequence goes on along the minus strand of NZ_LGTE01000011.1, from coordinate 56,166 downwards.
TATTCCCGTAAGGGCCGGGGATAGGGACGAATCCTACCCGCTGGTAATCGCGGGCGGGCCTTGTGCCTACAATCCTGAGCCTTTGGCTGACTTTATTGATGCTTTTGTTATCGGGGAAGGGGAAGAGGTATTCTACGAGGTTTTGGATGTCGTGAAAACAGCCAAACAGGAAAAACTCTCCAGAACCGGCCTCCTGGAACGGTTGGCCCAGGTGCAGGGAGTATATGTGCCGCGTTTTTACGACGTGGATTATAAAGACGATGCTGCCATTGCCGGGATCAGACCCAATAACCCCAATGCTCCGGCGAAAGTCACCAAGCGCCTGGTCAGAAATATTGATGAAGCTGATTTCCCTACCAGTCCTATTGTGCCGTACCTGGAGGTGGTGCACAACCGGATCATGCTTGAGGTGCTCAGAGGCTGTAGCAGGGGCTGTCGTTTCTGCCAAGCGGGTATGATTTATCGCCCGGTACGGGAGAAAAGTCCGGAGACCTTACTGCGGCAGGCCGAGGAACTGGTGGCAAATACGGGGTACGATGAGATTTCTTTATCTTCCCTGAGCACCGCCGACTATTCCTGTGTGGAGGAAACCCTGAAGAAATTGTTGGATATCTATAGTGGACATGGAGTCAACGTTTCCCTGCCGTCCCTCAGAGCAGATGCTTTTTCCATAGAATTGGCCAAAGAAGTCCAGCGGGTCAGGAGGCCCACACTGACTTTTGCGCCTGAAGCGGGGACCCAAAGACTCAGAGATGTGATTAACAAAGGCGTGACTGAAGAAGACCTACTGGCTGCTACCGGTGCCGCTTTCAAAGAAGGGTGGACGGCTGTTAAGCTATATTTCATGATTGGTCTCCCCACGGAAACAGAGGAAGACCTACGGGGTATTGCCGAGCTGGCCGGCAAGGTCGTAGCTTTGGGTCAGCGCGAACTTGGCGCAAAGGCAGGCAGGCTGAAGGTTACCGTTAGCGCTTCTTCCTTTGTACCTAAAGCTCATACGCCTTTTCAGTGGGAACCTCAGAATGATATTGATACTTTAAAAGAAAAGCAAAGGTTTTTAGCCGGCTTGTTAAAAAACAGGAAAATTAAATTTAACTGGCATGATGCGGAACTGAGTTTTTTGGAAGCAGTGTTTTCGCGGGGGAACCGAAAAGTGGGCCGGGTACTGGAGGCTGCCTGGCGCAGGGGATGCAAATTCGACAGTTGGAATGAGCAGTTTTCCTATGATAAATGGATGGCCGCCTTTGCTGATGTGAGGTTAACTCCGGAAGCTTTTGCCTGCCGTAGATTTGGTGTGGAGGAAGTTTTACCGTGGGATCATATCGATGCCGGTGTCGGTAAGAAGTTTTTAGCTAAGGAATATGAAGCCGCTCTTAAAGGAGCGACTACCCTTGATTGTCGTTTTGACAGGTGTACAGGGTGTGGGGTCTGCCCGAATCTGGGAGTCGATTTGGACATTAAGGGGAGGGAAGCCTGTGGCCCGGTATAGGTTGGAGATTTGTAAAGGCGAAGAGGTGCGGTTTATATCCCACCTGGATTTTATGAAGGCTTTTGAAAGGGCATTGCGCAGGGCGAAGATTCCGGTGGCTTTTTCCGAAGGGTTCAACCCGCATCCGAAGATAGCCTTTGCTTCAGCATTACCCGTCGGGGTAACCAGCGCCTGTGAACTGGTAGATTTAGAATTGCAGGAAGAACTACCGGCGGCGGAGGTTAAGCAGCGTTTGGAAAAGGCGCTGCCTCCCGGCATAAAGGTCAACGCAGTGAACCGTTGTCATGACAAACAACCCGCTCTGATGGCAGTTATCAACCGTTCCGAATATCTGGTGCGTGTGCAGGCCATTCCGGACGCAGTTATACATTATCAGTTATTGCAGGAAGCTATTAAATCCTTCCTTGGAAAAGATGCGCTTGTTGTGGAAAAAAAGACCAAGAAAGGCTTGCGGGAGAGAGATATCAGAAAAGGAGTATATTCTTTACGGGGTTGGCTGGAGGGGAACGATATTATGCTGGAAATGGTTTTGCAGACAGGTACGGAGGGTAATGTCCGACCGGAAGATGTTTTAAGCGGACTAATTTCCCTCGGCCTGCCCTTGGATAAAGATTTTGCCCGGGTGCACAGAACCAGGTTATTCAGTGTGTGAAAGCAATTTAAACCACAGAGTACGCAGAGGACACGGAGAATTGTAAAAAGTGTTTCTGCGTGTTCTCTGTGCCCTACCCTGGGAATAAACATTTTCATTCTCTGTTGGTGGCGCGTTAGCGGCATGGAAATCTCTGTGGTAAATAGTTTTCGCCTGCGTTTCACCATGATATTTGTTGGTCGTAGAAGGGGGTGATAATTTGTTAAAGGAGATACTGGTCAATGTACGGGAAGAGGAAACCAGGGTAGCCGTTTTGGAAGATAAAGTAGTCGTGGAAATATATATAGAAAGATCCCTGAACCAACGGCTTGTAGGCAATATATATAAGGGAAAGGTGGAAAATGTGCTGCCCGGTATGCAGGCCGCTTTTGTAGATATTGGCTTGGAAAAAAATGCCTTCCTGTTTGTGGAAGATGCGGTGCCGCCCCGGACGACAACAGACGAAGAGGCTAAAAGCAATTACCATGTCAATATAACCGATGTTTTGAAAGAGGGCCAGGAAATTTTGGTTCAGATTGCTAAAGAACCAATTGGCACTAAGGGGGCCAGGGTTACTACTCATATTACATTACCGGGCCGATACCTGGTATTAATGCCTACCGTAGACTACATAGGAATTTCCCGGCGAATAGAGAATGAAAGTGAGCGGGAGAGGCTAAAAGCCCTGGCGGAAAAAGTAAAGCCGGCGAATATGGGGTTGATAGTCCGGACCATTGCCGAGGGTATGGACGAAGAAGAACTGGTACAGGATGTCACGGTATTGACCAAGTTATGGAAAAAGATTCAGAACCGGTCATGTCACGGTCCGGTCCCTAACCTGATACATAAGGACCTGGAATTGGTCCAGCGCATTTTGCGCGATATTTTCACAGAAGATATTGATAACCTGGTTATTGATTCCCGTTATGAATATGAAAAAGTACTGGAATTAATGGAGCTTACAACGCCACAGTTAAAGAGCAGAGTATCCCTTTACGAACAGGATAATTTATTTGAAAAGTTTGGCGTTGACGAGGAAATTGAAAAAATTCTTAAGCCCAGGGTGTGGCTTAAGTGTGGAGGATATATTGTTATTGACCAGACAGAAGCCCTGACAGCTATAGATGTAAATACGGGCAAATATGTGGGGTCCACCAATCTGGCAGATACGGTATTGAAAACCAACCTTGATGCCGCCGTAGAGATAGCCCGCCAGCTTCGGTTGAGAAATATCGGAGGCATTATCATCGTAGATTTTATTGATATGCCTGACCAGGAACACCAGCGGATGGTACTACAGAAACTGGAAGAGGAAGTACGCAAAGATAAGACCAAGACCAACGTACTTGGCTTGACACAATTGGGATTAGTTGAGATGACCAGGAAAAAAGTCCGGCAAGGACTGGAGAACGTCTTGTTAAAACCATGCCCTTATTGTGACGGCCGGGGTAAAGTTTTATCAGAAGAGACAATAAGCATTCGGGCGAAGAATGAAATTTTTAAGCTTGCCCAGCATACCAGTGCGGAAGCGATTTTGGTTGAGGTCCACCCATCAGTAGCTTCTCTGCTGATAGGCAGCGGTGGTGCTCAACTCAGGGAGTTGGAAGCCAAAACGAAGAAAAGTATCCTTATCCGGGGATGCGAACACTACCACCAGGAAGTTATAAATATCAGGGCTCTCTATTCCCAGTCAGAAATTGAGGCTATAGGTGTTCCCGTACGCCCTGGGCAGATTTTGGAGGTCAGAATTGAGGAACCGCATGCTTCCAACGTATACGACGGTATAGGCCGGGTTAACGGTTTCATTGTGGATGTGGAAGGCGCCAGTGCTTTAATCGGGGAAACGGTCCCGGTGGAGATAACCAAGGTTTACCGGACATACTGTAAAGCGCGGGTTGTAGACTTGCACAAATAGGTCTGTTTTTAGGCATCTCCGGTAAGTTTCTGTTACGTCCGGGCAAAGGTTTTCGGATGATACCGGTAGATTATCCATGCTGTAATGATACCATAGGGAATATGAATAAGCATAATGAGTATATTGTCGATGAATTTATCCTGCATGCCAAGATCCAAAAATTTGCCGATAAGGCCATTCACGACGAACCAGCAACCCAGTCCCAGGATAGCACCTTTTAAGACAGGGTAGCTCAGTCCGGTTTTTTCCAGGATGACAAGGAAAATTAAACCTACCAGACTGCCGCATATCAGGTGTGCAATAACGCCAATGGTTCCTCCGGCCAGGGTACCGAGCAGGTTTTGGGGGACAAATAACTTGGAAATACCGAAAATCAATTCCATTTGGACGCCTGGTATCAAATTAAGCAGGAAGTTTAAAATAACCATAACCACTGCTCCGGCCAAACCGGCGACAACGCCCAGGAAAAATCGGTCAGTCATAATTTTACTCCTTTCACTGGGCTTAGTATTGGTAAAAACCAGATTTAATATGCGCATAAAAATGTTCGCTTTATTGCAAACTTTTTCCGTGGCATCCCCTAACGGCTCAGTCGGGAAAACCGCTGCACATAAAGTAACCGTTGCTTAGAAGTTACGGGCAGAGACAGTGTAAACTCCGTTCGGTTGAAATCGCCGAACCCGGCCAAATCGTCATCCGTGACTCAATGGCCGGGTTTCCGACGTCCGTGTCGGAAACGGCAATTTCAAGCCCTCACTGTCGTAAACACAGGCTTGCCGCCCTCCACTAAGTCGCAACTTGTTACTTTAATGTGCAGCGGTTTTTTGATATTCTGCAGAGTAAATACTAAAGCCTCAAGCCGGTATTTTCGCCATCCTTGGACATGTGGGAACTCATGCCTGCTCTGTCTCGGGTAAGGGAGGAAGCGGCCGTTGCCCGGTGAAACATTTCAGAACACTAGCCGCTGTACTGGTGGAAGGGTGGGGTGGGGTTCTCCGGCTACCGTTGAGGAGCGACTGCGCCCGCAAAGCCGCAGCCGGGCAGGCAGAGGGTTCCCGCATGTCCGAAGATGGCGAAGGCCGCCGGGAAGTCCGGCGCTCAAACTGGTTGAGTGGCCCGGACGGGAGGCGGCCTAACTTATTAGAAATGCAATATGAGCCATCGAGTTCGGGAACACTGCCTGCCGGGCCAGGTTTTGCAGCACCAAGCTCCCGGTAACGGAGGACCCCACCCACCCTTCCTTGATTGGAAAGACGTAGCCTCGGAGCAACGTGTGTTTTACCTCCACAGCGGCACCGTGCAGCGTTCCTATTTAACAAAATCTTTGACTTTCTCGATTATCTGCCGGTTAATCTCTATTGTTTCCGCATAATTGCCGACCAGGTGCAGCCCATGGTCTGCGCCCTCGTAACAATCGATCCGGGCGGTGGGAAAAGTCGTCCTGGCTGTTGTCTGGTCACAATAGGGGTCATTACTGCCAAAAACAAGATAGGCTTGTCTAACTTTTTCATTGAACTCTACCCAGGCCGGGAAAACACCGTCATTTTTATTTACATATAACACAGGAGTAAGCAGGATAACTTTATGAAAGCGCCTGTTATGTTCGACCACCAGGTTGCACGTCGCTATAGTGCCCAAAGATTTGGCGCATAATACGGTATTTTCTGCTTCATAACCCAGGCTGGCCAGGTAATCCAGCACAAAGCGGGCATCATTGGTGGCATGGTTATGGTCGTAAGGTTGGCCCAGGTGCCTGTAAGTGTAACCTCTGTACTCGGCTTTGACGGCGAAGAAGCCCTGTTCGGCGGCCATGCGCCAGAGGAAGTCCAGCAGAAAATGATTAACAGTGTAGCCCCGGCCCGGTAAAATCAGGAAGGCTCTGTCGGGTTTTGCTTTTTTGTGCATGGTAAAAGCTTCGATGGGTCGACCGTCGGCAGGAATTTTAATCTCTTTGGTAAGCATATGTTTCACTCCTTGTCCGGTTGTAAGTAAGGGTGTATTAATTATTTCAATTTCTACGTTGTTTTGGCTATACCTGCCGATAAGAGGAAAAATCAGTGGCCGGTAACGGTGTATTGTGCCAAAGGCTTTTATCACTGGACAATGGAAACGCTCATAACTGCAACGGTTTTTCCTTTTGCTTTGATCGGCATAAATATTTTCTGGTAAGTGATTATCCCTATTGAAGAAGTATTTGTCAGTACCGCTTTACCACTTTTCATGACCTGGGCTACGGTATCCGGCGTAGGATAACCGGCTAATAGCGGTCTGCCGCTTGGATCGGTAACAGAACTGGAAATCCTGGTCTGGCCGACATAAATTGAGACCATGCTGCCCTTGTAGAGACCGGCAACTTCTTTTGCAATTCTGTAGTTACCGTTTTCTATATAGGAACCTTTTTGAAGAGTAGTTCCGGATACCTGCCAATCTCCGGGGAATTTTTGGTCCAAATATTTGGTTATGTAGGAGGTAACTTCATCTATATTGATTGGTTCCTGGTTTATATTTTCCTGTTCAGAATGGCAGAATTTGCAGTCAAAGTTCTGTTCCTGGACGTGCTTTTCATGAACATATTCAGAAGTTGCGGACCACCGGTATTCGTGGCAGCTACTGCAAAGAGTTTCTCTGGGCATTTTAAGATACATGCCTAAATTATGGCATGAGGCGCAAACGCTTACTTCCGTATTACCGGCGATAAGGGTTTTGGTTGCTTCCACGACATCAAAATATTGTGCAAGACTTAAATACAGTGCGGCTAAGATCACCAATATTATTGAAAAAACAATGCCCTTCCTTTTCATTTTACTATTCATTTTACTAGAACCCTCCCAACATCTGCTGGTATAGTGATTTAAAATCAGATATGTCCAAACTGGATTCCCAGTGTCCTGTAAGCATTCCAATAACAATTACTCCGAAAAATACTGCTAGTACACCAACAGAATATACCAAGGGGCTAACCTGCAGTTGCCCGAACGCCGTAAACTTCAATGTATCCGGTTGGGGGCAGGTGGAGACGCATGAGGTGCATCCTATACATTCGGTAGAAATTACAATTTGATTTTTTTCTTTTATATTTACTTTATTTGGACAAACTTGGTTACATTTATTGCACTTGATACAACTGTTATTGTTTTTCTTTAAAACAACCGGACTAAAAATACCGATGATACCAAGGAGTGCACCATAGGGACATAAATATCTGCACCAAAAGGTTTTAAACAAAAAGGACAAAGACATAAGAATGATAATAACCAAAATACCTACCAGACCAATATTCAAATAAAATTCTAACATTTTGATGTCGCTGATTTTGTAAAATGGTGTCTGCATAAAAATTTCCGCCTCGGTGGTTGGTAGAAAAAGGAGTAACTTTAGTATCACCAGCAATGTCACGTACTTTAAAACCAGCAAAAGTATGTCCAGCCATTTGGGCATCATTAGGTTTCTACCCATTACTTTTTGACCTAACTTGCCCAGGTATTCGGACAAGGTTCCAATAGGACAAATCCATGAACAGAAACCCCTCCTGAATATCCACGCTGTCAATAAAATTGCTATGAATATTACCAGTCCCGCTGGGTGGACGGAATCAATTTCTCCAGTTACAAACATCACCTTTGAAGCAACAACCGCGGCAAAGGGTAAAAATGCCTCGACAACCGGTGGGCGGTATGGGGCAAGAATTTCACCATTTCCTCGAAGATATTCATAAAAACCATAGAAGTTCCACCCTGCATAAATCATTACGCCTATTATAAAAAACTGGCATACCGCTCTGAATGTTATGTTTGTCACAAACTTGGTTAATACAGCAGGCCTAATTCTTATTTTTTCGGTTTTTTCTGTGGATACTATTATTTGATTGTTCATCTTTCCAGCTCCTTTTCTTTAGTTGGCTTGATTAAAGTTTAGCTATGATATATGCCCACTTCGTGAACATTTTGTGAACGTTTTGTGAACATTTTGCGTCCTCCGTATTCCGGCGCACAGCCAATTTAACAGCCTTGACAAAGCCAGCTACTTCATTTAAAATGTTATATTGTAGGCACATTAGGCGGCTTGTGCCTGAAAACCGCTCGAGGCAGGCTTTTCCAAAACGCTTTGCGTGCCTGGAATCGGCGAGTACAGTAAGGGAGGTGTCGCTATGTACGCTATCGTTGCGACTGGAGGCAAGCAGTACAGGGTTAAGGAGGGAGATGTGCTCCTGGTAGAAAAACTCAACGCTAATGAGGGCGAAACCCTGGAGATTAAGGAAGTGCTTGCCGTTAGCAAAGATGGAGACCTGAAAGTGGGTACTCCCCTGGTAGAAGGCGCTAAAGTAGTTTTCAAGGTCTTGGGACAAACTAAAGGCAAGAAAATTATTGTTTTCAAATATAAGCCCAAGAAGAACTACCGTAGAAAGGCCGGACACCGCCAGCCTTATACCAAGGTAGTGGTAGAGAAAATCGAGGCTTAATCAGGTTTGGTTTATGATTAATGTGGATGTTTTTTATAATAACCTGGGCCAGGTAATCGGCTTTGAAGCTAAAGGGCATGGCCTGGGGCCTGACCGAATTGAAAAATACGATTTAATTTGCTGTGCCGTTTCTGTTTTAACCATAACTACGGCTAACGGTATTACCGATTATTTGCAGGTACAGCCCGCAGAATTGTCCGTTGACGACGGCTGGTTACGGTTGGTTTTGCCCACTGCACCAGATGGCAGTCTGGCTCTGGATGACCGGCGAAAGGGCCAGATAGACGCCTTGCTGGGGTCAATGGTTATGGGCTTGGAGGAACTGGTCAGGGACTATGGCGATTATGTTCAGTTGAAAAAGAGGAGGTGGACCTCATGATCAAGTTAAATCTACAATTGTTTGCTCATAAAAAGGGAGTCGGCAGTTCCCGTAACGGCCGTGATTCTAACCCCAAGTATCTGGGCGTTAAGCGTCATGACGGCATGGTTGTAACTGCCGGGAATATCCTGGTTCGCCAAAGGGGGACCAAAATTCATCCGGGGAATAACGTCGGCAAGGGCAAAGACGATACTCTCTTTGCACTTATTGACGGCGTAGTAAAATTTGAGCGTAAAGGCAAAGATAAAAAACAGGTCAGTGTATATCCGCAGGCTGTATCTCAATAATCAATGAAGGTATGTTTGTACACGAAACGCCTTTGGCTTTGCCAAAGGCGTTTTCATTTTGTGGTGCCGATGTATTGTACCTGTGCTTTTACCTGGATATCAAAGGTTGCGAGGGGAAAGTATTTATCCCGCCATTCGCTTTTTGTCTTTTTCCATGCCTTGTACTTTTTCTGTTTTACCTGAGTAATTAACTGTGCGGCATCGGCCTTATATTTCTGGAGCCTGGTCAGGGTATGCCTGATATTTGTCTCCGTGGTTTTACTTACTTCGGCGCTGACTTTTTCCAGAAATGCCTGGGAGCCTGCGTCGCGAAACCTGGCAGACTCTATTTCTGCCACATTCCCTTGCAGGTACGTTTCTAACCGAAAATGGAAACGGCCTTTTTTGATTTCCGGGTAAATCAGTGTTTTGGCCTGCCGGACCTCATAGGTAATGATTTCCTCTGGATGATCGGGACACGTAAAAGTAACCACGCCCCCTTTGAAGTTATTATTAACCATGTTAAGGGCTGCTGTTTCGAGCTCGTTCAGTTGTCCCACCATTTTGTTTTTTCTGATAACCACAGCGCCGGCATTTTTTATTTCATTTCTGGCATTTCTGACCAGGGGAAGGGCAAAATCCTGATCGGCATAAAGATATTCGGAAATATCGCCTAAAGTTACGTTAAACAGCATACGCCCCGTTTTGTAGTTATTCTGTGATATGCCCCACAGGTACTGAGACGAATAACTATCTATTTGCGGGATCACGGAGAGGATATCCCTCGCCTTTTTTTCCGCCACAAATAATCTTACTGCAGGGCGAAATTCAATGTCCCGCAACATAAAATCCAAAAAAGGTACGATATTTTGCCGGGCTAAGTCCTGGCTGATCACTACGGCAACCATATCATCATAAAAGGGCGGGTATGCTGAACGGGTAGCCAGTTCCCTGTTCATTTCCATGAGGGAATTACCTTCCACAGACAGGTTCCAGGTTGCTTTCTGTTTTCCGACACCGCCGCCTCCTGCCCCACCCGCGATCGGCTGGCCCAGTTTCCAAATTGGGATTTGAGCGGTCATGACGTATTTTTTTTTGCCCGACTGCGGACGCATTTTTTGCACGGGTGTGAGGGTGTCTTGCAAATCCTGATAGGTGTCCAGAGCCAATCCTATAATGTAGCCCCTTTGCTCAATTTCCCGCATATCCCAGCATCCGGAACAAAGCAGTGTAAAAAGCATCGCTATAGCTACGAAGACATTTTTTTTCATTTGCTTTTCGCTCCTTTTATAAAGGTAACCAATACCATTACCGGCGGCAGGGCGAAAAATATAAGAATCCCCACAAAATCTGTATAAAAATTTAAAGATAAATTTTGTAATACGTTTTTAGGACTTGAAGATATTATGATTATGGAAACGGCCAGCCCCAAATATATCGCCGTTTCTTTAATCTTTGGCAGGTATCCCGAGATGCCGGTTGCGGCAATATAGAATTGTACCACTGTGGTGGAATAAGAAATAGGCACCCAAACCAATGTAAAAAAGGTATCCATTCTCTCGATTAGCGAGCCGGGAAACTGTACTCCCCGGGCCATGGACAAAACGGGGTATAGACTGTGTTTTAATTCTTCGGTTCCGAAATATGTAGATATGGTTATCATCAAAAAGGTTAGTAATAAGATAGACAAAACAAGACCGCTCAACAGGGGAAGGGATGTTTTTGGGTTTTTGGTAAAAGGCATAAAAAATCCTATCAGACTGCAGCCGATAAAGGCTTGCATGACTACCGGCACGCCCGCAAACACCCGCCCTATGCCTTCGGGGAGAATGGGCAGCAGGTGTCCCCAGTCGGCTTCCTTCATTGGCAGAATAATGACCAGAAGCACCCCTGAAATTATACCCGGTAAAAGGATATCAAAGACCTTGCACATGGCGGCAACCCCTCCTTTGGCCAGATAGGCAACTGCCAGTATGTAAGAAAAAATAATAATGGCCAAAGGAGTACTTTCTAACAGGTAAGTCTTGATCCCGTCGGCGAACATCCGGGTAGATAAGCCCAGATAGAGCAGAATGTAAATTAGTGTTACTAATGTTATTACATGGCCCCAAAATTTCCCCAAAACCCGGGGCAAATACTGAAAAAGGTTTTTTTGGGGAAACTTTGCAGAAACATAATAGTAGCTGAAGGCGCTCAGCAAGGTAACGGGGCCTGCAGTTAAAAAAGTAATCCAGCTATCCTGCTCAGAAACCTGGGCCACCAAACGTGGCAGTACAAGTATGTGGGTGCCTATGACACTACAAATGATAGCGCTAAACCACTGCCACTTCGTAATTACTTTGTTATTCCGCATGAAACTTGCACTCCTTTTTATCCAAGGCTTGGGGATTATCCGTTCATTTGCCCGTTAACCGCTTGGGAGTCCTGATAATGGTATCCAGGGACTTCTTGCTGAAGGGTGTGATACCTTCCATATAACTGGCGCCCATAGTTTTTAACTGGCACAGATGGGCGAGGGTGGTTAACCAGGCCAGGACCAGACCGTAAAAGCCAAGGAATACGGCGGATAAAATAAAAGGCACCCTGATGAGCCTGGTGGCCAGGTTAAAGTTATATGCCGGAAGGACAAAAGAACTAATGGCTGTAATGGAAATAATGATAACCATAATCGGGCTGATGATTCCTGCCTGGACGGCTGCCTGGCCGATAACCAGACCGCCGACAATGCCGATAGTTTGGCCTACCGGCTGGGGCAATCTGATGCTGGCTTCCTGCAACAGTTCCAGAATAGATTCCATCAGCAAAGCTTCCACAAAGGCCGGAAAAGGCACCGTCAGGCGAGTTGCCCCTATAGAAAAAGCAAGGCGCATGGGCAGCAGTTCCGGGTGATAAGAAATAATCGCTATATAAAGGGCGGGCAGGCTTGTGGAAATAAAAGCAGCCAGGAAACGGGTCCACCTGATAATGGTGCCAAACTGCCAGTTTTCATAATAATCTTCGGCACTTTGAAAAAAAACGGCCAGAGGCGCCGGCGCCAGCAGGACCATGGGAGAACCATCCACAATAATGCCGACTCTGCCCTCTATGATACTGGCCACTACTTTATCGGGCCTTTCCGTATATTGTAATTGCGGGAAAAAGGAAAGGGGATTATCCTTGATATAATCTTCCAGCATACCTGAATCCTGCAGGTTGTTTATGTTTAAGCTGTTAATCCGGTGGAGCAGTTCATTTAACACCTGCTGCCGAACTTTTTTCCGGTGATAAACAACAGCTATATCAGTTTTAGATTCGTTGCCGATGTTCATCTTTCTGAAAGTTATTTCTGGGTTTCGGGAGCGCCGCCTGATCAAGGCCATATTAATGGTTAATTTTTCTACAAAAGCAATCTGCGGGCCGCGGACAATACGTTCAGAGTGTGGCTCGGCCGTTTCCCTTTCTTTCCAGCCTTTGGTTTCAAAGACGTAAATTTGACAGATTCCTTCCAATAATACCAAGGTATCTCCAGACATCAACGACAAAAGGGCTGCATGCAAATCATCAACCAATTTGCTGCCCCCTACAGGCACTATTTCTTTATCAATCTGGTCCTTGCGGATGGCCGGTTCTGTTTCTCCCAGGCTGTGGATCAGGATATCATCCCGCAAAAGGGCCGGCAACAGGACATTATTTACTATGTCGTTGTTGACCATGCCTTCCAGGTACAGCAAGGCTCCTTCAATGCCCGCCAGGTCGGCATTGCTGAATTCCCGGATAATGAGGTCATCAGAATCATTTAAAACTTGTTTGAACCAGGTCAGGTTTTTTCTGACTGCAGGGAAAGGAACCAGCTTTTCTTTCGTCTCAGAAGACTGGTTGTTGTTTTTGTTTTTTACAAGTTGTTTAGCCATATGTTTTAACAACCGGAACATTTATGTCTTCCCCTCACACCTAATTTTTAAACCACAGGGTTTAAATTTAATTATGCCCCTGGTAATTTTAGATTATTTATGTTTTTGTGGCATAAGTTGCCTTTTATAGAATGAATTTGGTAGACATGGGCATCATAAATAACGGCAGGTGTAAATAATGCTGAAAAAGTGGAAACGGATACTAAAAAGAATATTTGCCAAACCGGCGCCGGAAAAAAGTATATCCTATGATAAACTGGAAAAGGTCAGTCTTTCTGCCAATTTAGAAGAAAATATCAGTTATTTGCGGGCAGCTTTTGACCGGTGCAGCGATTTTGTCCTCAGGGAGTTTGTGGTTGGGACCACGCCTTCGGTGAAAGCAGCTATGGCTTATATTGACGGGCTGGTCAACAAAAAGATGCTAACAGACGACATGGTCAAGACCTTTATGTATGACGCGGTCCAGTTGAAAAACAAAGGACCTGCCTTGCAGAACAAAGATGTTTTTGCTGAAGAACTGCTGGCCTTTACGGAAGTAAAAACTTCCAACAACATGAAGGACCTGTTGGCAGCCGTACTTACCGGCGAAACGGTTTTACTGGTAGACGGCCTGGACAATTATTTTGCTGTTTCAACGCAGAACTGGGTTCAGCGGGCAGTCACGGAACCGGAAACGGAATCGGTGGTGCGCGGGCCCAAGGAAGGATTTACAGAAAGTCTGCAGACCAATATTACCCTGATCAGGCGGCGGATTAAGTCGCCCCGCTTAAAATTTGAGACAATTAAAATCGGTACCCTGACCAACACAGCCGTATGCATTTCATATATAGACGGGGTAGTGAATGAGAAAATAGTGGCGGAGGTCAAAGAAAGGTTAAAGAGGATCAAGGTGGATGGCATCCTGGAGAGTGGTTATATTGAAGAGTTCATTGAGGATGCCCCTCTGTCGATTTTCCCAACGGTAAATTCTACGGAGCGACCTGATAAAGTGGCGGGGGGGCTGTTGGAAGGGCAGGTGGCCATTCTGGTTGATACTACTCCTTTTGTCCTGCTGCTTCCCGTAACCTTTCCGCAGATGCTGCAGGCCAGTGAAGATTACTACTTACGATGGCCTTTTGCCACCTTTATAAGACTGATCCGTTTTGGAGCGCTTAATAGTGCACTGCTGCTACCGGCTTTTTACATAGCCATAGTTACTTACCACCAGGAAATGCTACCCACCCCTCTACTGATTTCCATTGCCGCCGCCAGGGAAGGGGTGCCTTTTCCGGCTTTTGTGGAGGCCATTTTAATGGAAGGTACTTTTGAAGTGTTGAGGGAAGCGGGCGTCCGGCTGCCCAAAACTATCGGTCAGGCGGTCAGTATTGTTGGCGCTCTGGTAATTGGGGAAGCGGCTGTAACAGCGGGCCTGGTATCACCGGCTATGGTTATTGTAGTGGCGCTGACGGCGATAGCCTCCTTTACGCTGCCGTCTTATTCAGGCTCATTTTCCATTCGAATTCTGAGGTTTACCCTGATGGTTCTGGCTGCTTTTTTGGGTTTATTCGGCATCATGACGGGGTTACTGGCCATTTTGATCCATTTATGCGCCCTGAGGTCTTTTGGTATTCCGTATATTTCACCGCTGGCCCCTACCAGTTTGCGCGACCTGAAGGATATGTTTTTCCGGGCGCCCTGGTGGTCCATGTTTGTTCGGCCCCGGACGTACGGCTATAAAGACGCGGCGCGCCAGAAATACGGCCAAAAGCCGAAGGCGCCGGAAGAAAGAAAAAGAAACGAAAATAATGAAAATCGTATTTCACGTAAAATTGCCAGGAGGAAACCACAGTGATTTTGAAAGACGAAAAAATAGCCAGTACCCAGATGCTTTTTTTGCTGGTAACCGTAGTTTCAGCAACGGCGTTCCTGTTTGTTCCGGCTATAACCAGCGAGACGGCCGGAAGAGATGGCTGGATTTCCGTATTCTTTTTGGCCACAGGCTTTGGCGTTACCGTGTCCCTGGTTTGTGCCAGACTGGGTTTGTATTTCCCCGATCAAACCATTATTGAATATGCGCCGCAATTGGTGGGCCCTGTTTTGGGGAAAACAATCGGCCTGCTTTACTTTATTTTTTTTCTCCATGTTAATGCCATTATAGTCAGGGAGTTTGGCGATTTTCTGGTTACTGCCTTTTTGCCGGAAACGCCGCTGCTGGTTTTTAATATTGTGGTAGTAATGCTGGCGGCTTCCGCGGTGAGGAACGGGTTTGAAGTAGTAGTACGGATGAACCAGTTTGTGTTTCCGCTTTTTATCGGGGTCTTGCTTATAATAATTACCCTCAACATTGGCGAAATGAACCCGGGCAACTTACTGCCGGTGCTGGAAAGAGGTATTAAGCCTGTTATTCTCGGTTCGTTGACGCCAAGCGCCTGGCGGGGTGAAGTGGCGGTGATCCTGATGTTGCTGCCGTACCTGAATAAATCCGAAGAAGCCAGAAACACATTAATTATTGCTGTTCTTCTTATAGCGATTATCCTGGGTGCTTTGATTATGGCCAGCACCATGGTTTTTGGATCTCTACAGGATTCCCATTTTATGTTTCCAACTCTGGAACTGGCTAAATACATAAGCCTGGGGGAGTTTTTGGAAAGGGTGGAAGCGGTTATCGTAATTGTCTGGGTGGCCGGCATTACCATCAAGGTGGCGGTTTTTTACCTGGCGGCGGTCCTGGCCTGCGCCCAGTTTTTTAAAGTGGAAAATGAACGGCCGCTGGTTTATCCGATGGGTATTATCACCCTGGTTTTCTCTGTATCGATGTTTGGAAATTCCCGGGAACTGGTAGATTTTATATCGAAGGTTTTTCCCATATATGCCTTTGTGTTTGAACTTTTCATTCCGGCGTTTTTGTTGCTGGTAGCAACAATCAGAATGAGGGGTGGTCGGCGGAATGCCTAGAAAAATTGTTGTTACAGTAATTCTGATTTTTACTATGATATTTACTGGCGGGTGCTGGAGCCGGCGGGAAGTGGAGGACTTATCCATTGTTTCCGCCCTGGGGATAGACCGGTTTAAAGAAGGTAACCGGCAGAAATACCGGACCAGCGCCCTGGTGGTCAGGTCCCGCCAGTTGGGCGGCAGGCAGCAGCCGGCGGAAGAAAAAAACCCCGATTGGCTGGTTGCCGAAGTTGGCAATACTCTTTACGATGCTGAGCGGAATATGACTCATCGGGCTCCGCGGACCCTTGTCTTATACCACAGTGATATCATATTGATCGGACAGAAAACAGCCCGCCAGGGTATCGGCGATATCCTTGATTACCTGCAGCGGCACAAAGATATCCGGCTCAGAAACTGGGTTCTTGTCGGAAAGGAGGATGCCCGGACCATTTTGGCAAATATGCCGGAACTTGAACAAACCCTCACCAATGAAATTACGGAAATTCTAACCAAGACCAGCCCCCTGGTCTCGGAATCCTATCCCGTGGATTTAAATTTATTTACCCAAGCGCTCCTAGAACCGGGCTGGGATGCTGTAGCTCCCATGGTGAGAACCATTGCTTCCTCGGAAGCTGCCGGCAGCCAGAGAAAGCAGATGGAGCCCCGGCAGACGATAGCCCTGGATGGTTTGGCCGTGTTCCGCGGGGAAAAAATGGTGGGCAGATTGACGCCCGAGGAAACCAAGGGGTTTTTGTATATTCTGGGAAAGGCGCAGGGCGGCATTATTCCTGCAAGTGCAGAGAATGGCAAGGGAAAACTGTCCTTTCTGCAGATAAGTTCCGACAGCCGCTTTAAACCTATTATAAAAAATGGGCGTATAGTCATGGAAGTCAACATTTATGCGGAGGCCAATATTGGGGAAGTAGATGGAGATGTACAGGTAGGGGACCCAAAGGTCTTGAAAAAATTAAATGCCACCTTTTCCCGCGCAGTGAAAGGACTGGCCTGGAAAACCCTCCGAAAGGCCCAGAAAAAACTGAGAGCAGATGTTTTCGGGTTTGGTGTCTCCATTCACCGCCGGTACCCCGATTATTGGCGGGAAATTGAAAAGGACTGGTATGATATTTACCCTGATTTACCGGTAACCATTAAAGTTGAGGGAAAGGTCAGGAGAACGAATATCATCTCGGATCCTTTTACGATAAAATAATCAATTCTGTGAAATTTTCTGGGAGGACAAGATTTGATTCCGCTGTTAATTTCAATTTTTATCCTGATAATAGCTTATGAAGTCCCGCCCCTGATCAGGGAGAAACAATGGCGGGTGCTGGCTGTGTTTGGCACTTTAATGCTGGCGGCCATGTTATTCAGCTTCCTGGCAGTCCTGAGGCTGCCGGTACCGAATATTTCTACGGTTGTTGAGACACTGTTCGAACCTGTCAGTGAGGCTATTACTCGACTTTTGCAATAAAGCTTTTACCGGGTTCGGCAGGAACCTTTTAAACGGAAGAGAAATCTTTAGTAGCACGTCAATTAACGTTTGACAGGCTCAAATTTGTCAATATAATTGAAATTAGATAGGGGATTTGATGATGTTTTATGATCAGGCGAAGATTTATGTAAAAGGTGGCGATGGGGGAAACGGCGTTGTTGCTTTTCGGCGGGAGAAATATGTCCCCGAAGGAGGGCCCAACGGCGGCGACGGGGGAAAGGGCGGCAATGTCGTGTTCCAGGCTGATGAAGGTTTACGCACACTGGTGGATTTCCGCTACCAGCGCCATTATAAGGCTGCCCGTGGAGAACACGGGGGCGGAAAAAACATGCATGGGAAAAATGCCGAGGACCTTATCGTCCGGGTTCCCGTGGGGACGGTGGTTAAAGACGCGGAAACAGGAGAATTCCTGGCCGATTTCACCCAACACGGGCAGACTGCCGTCATAGCGCGGGGCGGTCGCGGCGGACGGGGCAATGCCCGTTTTGCTACGGCCCAGAATAAGGCTCCTGCTTTTGCGGAAAAGGGCGAACCGGGTGAAGAACGCTGGGTGGAATTGGAGCTTAAGGTTTTGGCCGACGTGGGCCTGATAGGTTTTCCCAATGTCGGTAAGTCCACGTTAATTTCGGTAGTTTCGGCGGCTAAACCCAAAATAGCCGATTACCATTTTACTACCTTGGTCCCCAATCTGGGAGTGGTCATTGTTGACGAAGGTAAAAGTTTTGTCATGGCTGATATACCCGGCCTTATTGAAGGAGCCCACGCCGGGGCCGGCTTAGGTCATGATTTTTTACGCCACACCGAGCGAACCAGGGTTTTGGTGCATGTACTTGATATATCGGGTTCCGAAGGAAGGGACCCCATTGAAGACTACAAAACGATTAACCACGAATTACAATTATATAACGAAGAGTTAGCTCAACGGATCCAGGTCATTGCTGCCAATAAAATGGACCTGCCCGGAGCGGAAGAAAACCTGGCCCGCTTACAGGGGTATTTAGGGGATAAGCACGAAATATTTCCCATGTCTGCCGCAGTTGCTGAAGGGGTAAAGCCTCTTGTGTACAGACTGGCCGAACTATTGGATGAACTTACCGATGCTCCCACTCAGGTAGAACATTTGAAAGTTACCAAGGTAAGCGAAGCGCCAAGGTTTACCGTTAGATATGAAGATGGTGTTTATGTGGTTGAAGGCAGGGAAGTCGAAAAACATTTTGCCATGACTGATTTTGAGAACGAGGAAGCCGTCAAGCGTTTTCAACAGATCATGCGCAGGATGGGCGTAGAAGACGAACTTAGAAAGAGAGGCATCAAGGACGGTGATGTTGTACGTATTAAAGACCTGGAATTTGAATATGTTATTTAGAAGATAGTCGCTTGAATGGAGGTATAACTTTTCAATGGATTGCTTGGAGTGTGGCAACTGCAGGCAGGGAGACCGTACGTACTATTGTACTGCCAGGAATGACTTCGTCATCAAGGAAGAAAATTTAGTCATTGAGCGAAGCAAAATGAACAGCGGTTGGAAAAAAGGAGAGCCCGGTTACGAAAACCGGCGCCGCAAAACCCGGAAGGACCGGGATGATATGAGAAAAATTGGGTGATAAAGCAGGTTTTCAGCCTGCTTTTTTCAACTTTTGTTTTATTTCTGTGTTTTATTTATTAAATTGTGCTATAATAATAGGTATTAATTGGGGAAAGAAATTTCCTCACAGGAATGCAAGGAGGTGCGGCTAGCGTAGATGAATGACGCTAGTACACGGGACCTGAAAGGTAAACACAAGCGTTTTCTGAGAGCCATGGGAAGCGGCATAGACCCCATCATTCAGATTGGCAAAGGCGCTTTGGCGCCCAATGTTATTAAGCAAATCGATGATGCCCTGGAGGCCCGTGAATTAATCAAAATAAGGGTTTTAAACAATTGCGCCGAAGAGATCGACCGGATAGCTGAAAGGGTGGCCAGCGCAACGGATGCTCATCTCATTCAGCTTATCGGGCACGTCATTTTGTTATACCGGCCTTCAAAGACCAAACCTCAGATAGAACTGCCCAACTAGTACAGATAGCCTAATCTGTAAAAGCGGAGTGACCAGAGATGGAAACCGGCATAAAGAGTTTCAGGAATTTTCAGGACGCCAAAACAATAGTGGTGAAAATCGGCTCCAGTACGTTAACCCACCATACAGGAAAGCTGGACCTGCGGCAGATGGAACAATTGGTAAGGGAGCTGCAGGATCTGAGGAATCAAGGAAAAGAGGTGCTCCTGGTTTCCTCAGGCGCTGTAGGGGCCGGAATGGGCCGCCTGGGACTGGGCAAAAAGCCCAGGTCCATTCCCGAAAAACAGGCTGTAGCCGCTGTGGGTCAGGGAATTCTCATGCATATGTACGAAAAAATGTTTGCCGAGTATGGCGGCACCGTAGCCCAGGTGTTGTTGACCCGTGAAGACATGATGGACCGCAAGAGGTTTTCCAACGCCAGGAATACCTTAAGCGCTCTTTTGAAAATGAATGTGCTGCCTATTATTAATGAAAATGACACGGTAGCCGTAGAGGAAATACGTTTTGGTGATAACGATACATTGTCTGCCATGGTGGCCAGTCTTATTAACGCGGACCTGTTGGTGATTTTATCAGATATTGACGGCCTGTATTCAGGTAATCCGAAGACCGACCCGCATGCCCAACTTGTCAATGTGGTAGAGGAAATTACGCCGGCCATAGAACAGTTGGCGGGCGGTGCCGGGTCTGACCTGGGGACCGGCGGCATGGCCACCAAAATTCACGCCGCCAGACTGGCCATGACCTCCGGAGTACCTGTTATTATTGCCCATGGACGCAGGAGGCAGGTTCTCTCAGATATTGTGAAAGGGGAAGAAATCGGCACCCTGTTTCTGCCCAAACACAACCGGCTGCAAACCAGGAAAAAATGGATTGCTTTCGGTTCCGCTGTAAAAGGTAAAATAGTCATTGACGAAGGCGCGTGCAAGGCATTGATTGATGAAGGGAAAAGCCTGTTGCCTTCCGGAATTGTCGATGTACAGGGCGATTTTCTGGCCGGTGATACCGTCAGCCTGGCCAGGACTACAGGAGAAGAGATAGCCCGCGGCGTTGTGAACTATGACCATAACCATCTTATGCAGATAAAAGGCGCCAAAACAAAAGATATTGAAAACATCTTGGGTTATAAAGACTACGATGAGGTAATTCACCGTGATAACCTGGTAATATGTATTTAGGGGGAGAAGTGTGATGGTAAAAGAAAAGGTAATTGCTCAGGCCCAAAAGGCAAAAGAGGCGGCCCGCAAACTGGGCCATCTGTCTTCGGCTGTCAAAGACAAGGCTTTGATGGCTATGGCAGATGCTTTGGAAGCCAGAACGGATGACATTTTGGAAGCCAATAGCATTGATATGCAGGCCGGCCGTGAAAAGAAACTGTCCACGGCCCTTTTGGACAGGCTGTTGCTAACCAACGACAGAGTTAAGGAAATGGCGGATGGATTAAGGGCTATTGCCGCTCTGCCGGACCCCGTTGGAGAAGTTATTCATATGTGGAAACGGCCCAATGGACTTCAGATAGGTAAAATCAGAGTGCCGGTAGGGGTTATCGGCTTGATCTACGAAGCAAGGCCCAACGTAACAGTAGACGCGGCGGGGCTGTGTCTGAAAACGGGAAATGCCGTTTTGTTAAGAGGCGGATCAGAGGCTTTCAATTCCAACAAGCGGATAGCTGAAATTATTGCTGATGCCGCCACTTCTGCCGGTATTCCTGCGGGCGCTATCCAGTTAATTGAAACCACCGATCGGGAAGCCGTGAATGTCATGCTTAAATTAAACGAATACATTGACATCCTCATTCCCCGCGGCGGAGCGGGACTGATTCAAACGGTGGTACAAAATGCCACGGTACCTGTTATTGAAACGGGGGTAGGCAACTGTCACGTATATATCGATAATGAAGCCGACCTGGATATGGCCATGAATATCGTTATTAATGCCAAGACACAGCGGCCCGGCGTTTGCAATGCCATGGAAACACTGCTTGTGCACGAAGAGGTGGCCGATAAAGTTTTACCGCCGTTGCTCAACAAATTGAGGGATGAATATAATGTGGAAATCAGGGGTTGTGAAAAAACAAAAGCGATTGTTCCCTGGGTTAAAGACGCCACAGAAGAAGATTATTATACAGAATTTCTTGATTTGATTCTGGCCGTAAAAGTTGTGCGGGATATGGATGAAGCAATAGACCATATCTATAAATACGGGACTAAGCATTCAGAGGCCATTATTACCAACAATTACAATAAGAGCCGCCGGTTTACGGAGGAAGTCGATGCAGCGGCTGTCTATGTCAATGCTTCCACCCGGTTTACCGACGGTTTCCAGTTCGGTTACGGTGCCGAGATCGGTATCAGTACCCAGAAGCTCCATGCCCGCGGCCCCATGGGCCTGCCCGAGTTAACAACAACAAAGTATATTATTTTTGGCAATGGACAGGTGAGGGGTTAATCGGCGGCCACCGACCGTCCCTGGCCGGATTAGTGCAAAGGGTCATCAGACATAATTTCCAATGATTCCTCAATCCATGGGAGCATTTGCTTTTTGAGCCGGTTCATATATAACTTGAGTTCATTTCGGTCCAGTGATAACAGATATTGAGCCCGTGGGTCATTGGGCATATACCGGTAAATAAACATTTTAAATTGGGCTGGGCTTTGGACAGATAAAATATGGTGGATATCCTCGAGATAGTCCCGGATATTCAGCATGAAAATCACCTTGTTTCTTAATATCCCTTGCCGGTTCTCGTAAGGAAATTGGTTGCTTCTTTTTGCCTGTAATACTCTGGAACCTGTTATAACTGTCATTAACAGGGGTTGATTTTGCATGATACAAGCTAATGAAAGAAGAATTGGATTGATGGGAGGAACTTTTAACCCGATACACCTTGGCCATTTGATAATTGCTGAATTTGCCAGGCATCGGTTTGGCCTGGAAAAAGTAATTTTTATACCGGCCAAAGAACCTCCGCATAAAGAACATGAAAAGTTGCTTCAGGCAGAACACCGCTGCGAAATGGTACGTTTGGCTGTTGAGTCAAACCCCTATTTCGAGGTTTCCAGGGAAGAATTGGACCGGCAGGGTCTTTCCTACTCCGTTGATACTGTAAAAAAGTTTTACGAACTGTTTGGTAGCGGGACGCAGCTTTATTTTATTCTCGGCGCCGACGCCATGTTGGAAATAACGACCTGGAAAAATGTTGATAAAGTAATGAAACTGTGTTATTTTGCCGCAGCTACCAGACCGGGGTATACTTTAGCTGAAATGCGCAGGCAGATAGAAGGATTGCCGCCGTCATTTCAGGGTAGAATCTTTACCTTTGAAATACCCCGGATTGATATTTCTTCCACGGATATACGGCATTATATTAAAAATGGTGAACCTATTAAATACCTTGTCCCTGAATGCGTGGAAAAATACATCGAGAGGCATAAACTGTACAGGTAATTTGTTCGTAGAAATCTAGTAACATTTGTGCAATTTACCAAAAGACTTACAGCATATAGTGATTCATTTTGAACATAATACTACTAGAAACAAAAGACATAAAAACTTATTGTTTTGGGTTTTCAAATCTCGAGGTTCCACGTGGGTGTATCAGGCAGCTGTCTGTTTTTAAAAAAGGTACCTGGGTTCAAGAACCCAGGTGCCTTTTAAATTAAAACTCGTTTTTGGCTACCAACATTCTACCAAGGGTTGGGCCAGTGTTTTTGTTTCAGTTGTGGCAGAAATTGAAAGAGAGGTGAAGGTTTTGGTGCGGACCCTTTATGTCGGAAATTTGCCTTGGGCTACCAAGCCGGAAGAATTAGCGGAAGCTTTTGCCGCTCACGGTAAGGTAGTTGGCAGTAGAATAATAACTGACCGCGAGACCGGAAGGTCGCGAGGCTTTGGATTTGTAGAAGTAGAAGACGAAGATGCAGACAGGTTAATTGCAGAGATGAACGGCAAAGAATTTAATGGCCGGGTTCTTACTGTTAATGAGGCCAAGCCCAGAGGCGAAGGAGCCCAATAGGGCCTTACTTGCCAAACCTCCTTCTTTTAAGATGGAGGTTTTTTGCCTGTAATAAAGGAAATGTTTACCTGCATGTAAAATAGTTTAATAGTTTAATATATGGTTCATTAATGGGGAGCGAGAAGCATGATTGACGGTATTGACCTCGAAAAACTACGGCGGATGATGGACGACCACCGGTTTCGTCATACCATTGGCGTGTTAAAAACGGCTGAACAGATGGCCAGGTGTTTTCATATTGACTTAGATAAGGCCCGTATTGCTGCTGTTTTACATGATTGTGCCAGGAACCGAAGCGCCCTGGAACTGCTGGATTTAAGCGCCGGGTTTAAACTGTCAGTTGATTTCTTGGAGAGGCAGGTTCCTGACCTGCTGCACGGAAAAGTGGGGGCGGAAATAGCCCGGCGGGAATTTGGTGTGCAAGACGAAGAAATATTAAACGCTATTCGCCGCCATACCCTGGGAGACGAAAATATGACTACACTGGATAAGGTCATTTTTGTGGCTGATATGATAGAACCGGGACGCCAGTTTCCAGGGGTAGACAGGCTAAGAGAGCTGGCGGCAAAAAATTTGGACGCAGCCGTGCTGGCCGGGCTTAACTCCACCTTGAATTATGTCATCGCCAAAAACGGAATTATTCATCCCAAAAGTATCGAGGCCCGTAATGCCCTTATACTTTCCGGGGCGGGACAGAAGACCCCTTGACAGGTTTACCTTTTTTTCCATAGAATATAACAATAGCAAGATTTATTTAGGGGGATTGAGTTTTGGCAGATAATACTCAGGAATTGATTTACGCGGCTATCCGGGCTGCGGAAGACAAAAAGGCCAGGGACCTTGTGGTTTTGGACTTAACAGATATTTCTCCCGTTTGTGATTACTTTTTAATTTGCAGCGGAAATTCTTCTACCCAGGTACAGGCAATTGCAGAAAACATAAAAGATAAACTAAGAGAAAAAGATGCTGACTTTTTGCGGATCGAAGGGATGAAAGATGCCCATTGGATATTAATGGATTACGGAACTTTTGTGGTACACATTTTTCAGGAAGAAGACCGCGACTTCTATAATTTGGAACATCTTTGGGCGGATGCGAAAGTGGTAGATTTTTAAAAGCGTTTTTTAGATTTGCAGGTTGGCCGGTGCGATAAGCTTCGCTTGAAAGCGGGGCTTTTTATGTATTAATGGCCGAAATTTATTTTCATAATTGCCAAAAAATTAAAAAAAATTATTGAAATGTCGCAAGGAAAAAATCAGTGGGTGTCGAATAATTATTATCATTTTCTTTACAGTTCTTATTACTTAAGGAGAAGTGTAATGGCAAGCGGTTTTAAAAAACAGCGTCTGTGGGATATTTCCATATTAACTGCACTCAAAAAAAATAAGTATTCTTTTTTGATCATTTTGGTTTTTTTTCTTATTATAAGCGTATTTTCTATTATTGTGCCAACACCCTACAAGGAGTTCATGTTCTTTTTTTATGGGATCCCCACCATTTATGCGGGGCTGGTATATAACTGTTCCGGCGCTTTTAATGCTGCGGCCGTATCACTTGCTCTGCATCTGCTAGCTTCCTGGCCCGGGTTTAAAACGTGGTACAAGTCCGGTCAGGTCGAACTGCTCGTTATTGAAGGCATTTTTATCGTTGTTGCTTACCTGTTAAGCTGTTTATTTATCACAAAAATTTTAATTAACGAGCGGGAAAACCAGCAAAAACTTTTAGCGATGGCCGATATCAATGCCCAGGTGGCAAGGGAGCTGGCTCAGGCTAACCGGCAGATCAGCCAACTATATACCCATACTATTCAGGCTTTGGCTGCTGCAATCGATGCAAAGGACCCATATACCAAAGGGCATTCAGAACGGGTAACCAATTATGCCGTTGCAGTGGCCCGGGAATTGAAACTGCCTGAAAAAGATATCCGGAATATTTTTTATGCTGCTATCCTGCATGACATAGGCAAGATAGGGATAAGTGAAATTATCCTCAAAAAACCGGGTCCGCTGACTTCGGCTGAATTTAAGGAAATTAAAAAACATCCGGAAATCGGCGCCACCATTCTTTCTTCCGTTCCTTTTCTGGAAGAAGTAATTCCTATTGTTTTATACCATCATGAATATTATGACGGCGGTGGGTATCCGGCCGGGTTAAAAGGAGAAGAAATTCCTCTGGGGGCTCGAATTATTTCGGTCGTTGACGCTTTTGATGCCATCACTACGGACCGGCCCTATAGAAAGGGTTATAGCAAACAAAGCGCCTTGGCCGACATTGTCAAAGGCAGCGGTATTCAGTTTGACCCGAAGATAATTGAGGTCTTCTCAAAGGTTCTGGAAGCTGATAATATAGAGGCAGACCTGGCGGAAGTTGCTGCATCTGTCCGCTATTAAACGATTGACTTTTACCGGTCTTTAACTTATAATAATTGACATACATTTGAAAAGAGAAGTCGATGACGGAGAGTAGTAAAAGGAATTTGCTTTTCAGAGAGCTGCCGGGGGGTGCAAGGCAGTAAGAAATTTCTTTGAACTCGCTCCTGAGTTGTATAGGTGAAAACAGTAGCCTATACCGGAACAGGCCGTTATCCTGCCGAGTGGGGAAACTGCTGTTTCCCAATTAGGGTGGTACCACGGAAGTTAACCTTTCGTCCCTTGCGGGCGAAAGGTTTTTGGTTTGTTTAGGGGAAGTAGAACTTAAACGAAAGGGGTCAAAGTAGTTGAGTGGAACAGACATTACCAAGGCAAATGAAATTCTGAATATTACGGTGGGAGATTTGCTGGACAAACAGGCCCAAACCTATCCTGATAACGAGGCTCTGGTATATGCAGACAGAGGGTTGCGTTATACATACGCCCAGTTTAACGAAGTTTGCCGGCTGGCGGCAAAGGGTTTCATGAAGTTGGGAATTAAAAAGGGCGACCATGTGGCGATTTGGGCCACTAATGTACCGGAATGGGTGATCAGTCAGTTCGCTGTCGGCAAAATGGGTGCTGTACTGGTGACTGTCAATACTAACTACAAAGTCTTTGAGCTGGAATACCTGCTGAAGCAATCGGATTCCACCACGCTCATATTGATTGATGGTTGGCGGGATTCCAGTTATACAGGCATGATTACGGAATTATGCCCGGAACTGCAAGAATGTAAACCGGGCGAACTTAAATCTGCCCGGCTTCCCTTGTTAAAAAACGTGATTTACATCGGTGAAAACTGTCCGCCGGGGATGATTTCATGGAATGAAATGATGGAAATGGGGAAATCGGTTTCTGATGAGGAACTGGATGCAAGGCAGCGTTCCCTGGACCCTGATGATGTAATTAACATGCAGTACACTTCCGGTACAACCGGTTTTCCGAAGGGAGTAATGCTAACCCATAAAAACATTGTCAATAATGCCATAGCGGTTGCCGACTGCATGAACTTTTCCCATAAGGACCGCCTCTGTATCCCGGTACCCCTGTTCCACTGTTTTGGCTGTGTCCTGGGCACCATGACCTGCGTTGTATCAGGAGCCACCATGGTACCGCTGGTATCCTATAATCCTGTGCAGGTGCTGCAGACTATCGAAAAGGAACGCTGCACGGCCGTCCACGGGGTACCAACCATGTTTATTGCTGAATTAAACCTGCCCAATTTTGACAAATATGACCTCAGTTCCCTGCGGACGGGGATTATGGCCGGTTCGCCCTGCCCCATTGAAACGATGAAGCAGGTTATGGAACGGATGGGCATGAAGGAAGTTACCATTACTTACGGTCAGACAGAGGCTTCCCCGGCTATTACCATGACCAGGGTAGACGACCCGATTGAACTCAGGGTGACCACCGTGGGGCGGAGTATTCCCGGTGTAGAAGTGAAAATTGTGAATCCCGAAACGGGGGAAGAAGTGCCCAGGGGTGTACAGGGCGAACTTTGCGCCAGGGGCTACAATGTAATGAAGGGTTATTACAAGATGCCGGAAGCGACCCATGCCGCCATTGACGAAGATGGATGGCTCCATACGGGAGACCTTGCTGTCATGGATGAAAACGGGTACTGCAAAATAACCGGCCGGGTGAAAGACATGATTATCCGCGGAGGGGAAAATATTTACCCGCGGGAGATAGAAGAATTTCTCTATACCCACCCCAAGATACTGGATGTGCAAGTTGTCGGTGTACCTGATGTTAAATACGGCGAGGAAGTTATGGCGTGGATTAGGCTGCGCGAAGGGGTGGAGATGACGGAGGAGGAAGTCAGGGAGTTTTGCAAAGGGCGTATCGCCCAGTACAAACACCCCCGGTATATAAAATTTGTCGAAGAGTTTCCAATGACGGCCAGCGGAAAAATCCAGAAATACAAGCTTCGTGAGATGGCCATCGAGGAATATAACCTGCAGGATGCGGCAAATATAGAAACAGCTTAACTACAGTGTTGCTGAGTTTAAACTGTTAACGTTACAGCATAGGGGGAAGTGTAGTCGTGAAAGAAAAATATTCATTTAAAGAAATTGAGACTAAATGGCAAAAGATTTGGGACGACATGGGTTTACACAAAGTAAAGGATGACCGTAGTAAGCCCAAGTATTATGCGCTGGAAATGTTCCCTTATCCTTCGGGGAATTTACATATGGGCCATGTGCGCAACTATTCGATCGGCGATGTGGTCGCCAGATTTAAAACCATGCAGGGTTATAACGTTTTGCATCCTATGGGGTGGGACGCCTTTGGACTGCCGGCTGAGAATGCGGCGATTAAGCATGGCGTACCGCCTGCCCGATGGACTTTGAGCAATATAGAAAACATGCGGAACCAGTTAAAGAGGCTGGGCTTTAGCTATGACTGGGAACGCGAGGTTACCACCTGTCTGCCCGATTATTATAAATGGACCCAGTGGCTTTTTCTTCTGTTTTATAAACGGGGGTTGGCCTACAAAAAGAAATCGGCTGTTAACTGGTGCCCTGACTGTATGACGGTGCTGGCCAATGAGCAGGTTGTCAATGGGGCCTGTGAACGCTGCGGCGCCCAGGTGGGTAAAAAAGAACTGGCTCAGTGGTTTTTCAAGATAACCGACTATGCAGACCGATTGCTTAAAGATATTGAACTGTTGAAGGGTTGGCCCGATAAGGTAAAAATCATGCAGGAAAACTGGATCGGCCGTAGCGAAGGCGCCGAGGTCCGGTTTAAGGTGGCCGAGACGGACGATGAAATCACCGTTTATACAACGCGACCTGATACTATATACGGCGTTACCTTCATGGTTCTTGCGCCGGAGCATCCTTTGGTGGAAAAACTGACCAGGGGTACTGCCTACGAAGCAGCAGCCACAGAGTTTGTGCAAAAGGCCCAGGCATTAAACGAAATAGCCAGGACTTCGGGGGATAATGAAAAAGAGGGACTGTTTATCGGCGCCCATGTCATTAACCCGTTGACCGGCGAAAAAATTCCTTTGTACATAGCCAACTATGTCTTAATGGATTACGGTACAGGGGCGGTTATGGGTGTACCGGCTCACGACCAGCGTGACTTTGATTTTGCCACCAAATATAATTTGCCCATTAGGCCCGTAATCGTACCGGAGGGAACGGAACCGCCTGCCGTGATGGAAGAGGCCTTTGAAGCGCAAGGTATTATGATAAATTCCGGGCCCTTTAACGGTTTGCCGAACGAAGAAGCTCTGAATAAGATAATAAAATATATGGAAGAAAAGGGAATAGGCCGGGGTACTGTAAATTTCCGGCTCCGGGACTGGTTAATTTCCCGGCAGAGGTACTGGGGAGCGCCCATCCCAATCATCTATTGTGATAAATGCGGTACTGTACCTGTTCCTGAGGAACAGTTACCGGTTATGCTGCCTGACGATGTGGAATTCAAGCCCACAGGCCAGTCGCCGCTGGCAGAATGCCCTTCGTTCGTGAATACCACCTGTCCGACCTGCGGCGGGCCGGCGAAGAGGGAAACCGATACCATGGATACCTTCATCTGTTCATCATGGTATTTCCTGCGGTACTGCAGCCCCCACGCAACGGAAGTTGCTTTTGAACGGGCGGCCGTGGATTACTGGATGCCGGTGGAACAATATATCGGCGGCGTGGAACATGCGATTCTGCACCTGCTTTATTCCAGGTTTTTTGCCAAGGTGCTCTATGACGCCGGCTTAGTAGGTTTTGAGGAGCCCTTTACCAATCTGTTGACGCAGGGTATGGTTTTAAAAGACGGCGCGAAGATGTCCAAGTCCAAGGGCAATGTGGTCAGTCCCGAGGAAATCGTTGCCAAGTACGGCGCCGATACGGCCCGGTTGTTTATCCTTTTTGCCGCGCCACCGGAAAGAGACCTGGAATGGAGCGACCAGGGCGTGGAAGGGGCTTTCCGTTTCCTCAACCGGGTTTGGCGGCTGGTATATAATTATGTTTCGGGTTTGGATGACACTGCCCATGTGGAGGAAATGGCTCCGACCGACAGGGAAATGCGCCGGATAACCCACGTTACAATAAAGCGAGTAACCGACGATATCAGCCAGCGTTTCAACTTCAATACGGCTATTAGCGCGATCATGGAAATGGTGAACGCTCTGTACCAGTACAGGGATAAGAATGAAAGGCGCAACAGCGCCGTAGAAGCTGAGGCGATGAACAGCCTGATCTTGCTGCTGGCGCCCTTTGCGCCGCACATAGCGGAGGAACTGTGGCATGAACTAGGGTTTACCGATAGTGTGCATACTCAGCCATGGCCCAAATATGACCCGGCTGCAACTGTCCAGGACGAAGTGGAAATTGTCATCCAGATCAACGGTAAAGTGAAGGAGAGAATGATGGCGCCGGCAAGCCTGGATGCAGGCGGGCTGCAGCAGTTTGCTATGGACCAGGAGTCTGTGCAAAAGCTGATCGAAGGCAAACAGGTGGTAAAGGTTGTTGCCGTGCCCAAGAAACTGGTGAATATTGTCGTTAAATAATTTATCCCCGGCCGTTCGGCCGGGGATGAATTTTCCATTGAACAGTGTCCGCGGTGTGATATAATTAATATCATAGGAATTGTTACATATTTCACATTCAGAAGGTGATGCAGGTGGCAGAAGCAAAAATCCTGAAAGCTCCGGGTATGGCCAAGTGTATAGGCTGTTATTCCTGCATGCTGGCTTGCGCCAGGGTCATACACAATGACTATTCGCCGAGACGCAGTGCCATTCAGATCAGATCGACAGGCGGTCTGCAAAGCAGTTTCCTGGCGGTTATCTGCCGGGGATGTCTGAAACCTGCCTGTGCGGAAGCCTGCCCGGCGGAGGCCTTGGTAGAAAGACCGGGAGGCGGGGTAATTTTCAAAAAAGACCTTTGCACTGGCTGCCGCAAGTGCGTGGCAGCCTGTAGTGTTGAGGCCATCTTCTTTGATGAAGATGAAAAAAAGCCCATCGTATGTATTCAGTGTGGCACCTGTACCCGTTATTGCCCACACCAAGTAATCACTATGGAGGTTCGAAATGATTAATGCGAACGGTATCAGGGTATTAGAGATTGACCTGAACAAGCAAAAGATAAAGGCGCATAATCGCAAAGATTTACTGGCTTATCTTGGCGGGGTAGGTGTGGCCACAAAATTACTGGACGAATATATAATGCCGGAGAAGGATGCCTTGGACGGTGACCAACCTATTGTCTTCGCCATAGGACCTATGGAAACGATTTTTCCTGTGGTGACCAAGGTAGTGGCCATGTTTCGTTCTCCTTTAACGGGGGAGCTGGGTGAAAGTTATGCAGGGCTGCGGCTGGGACTGGCCATGCGTTTTACCGGGTATGATGCTATAGTTGTGAAGGGAAAAGCCACTAAGCCAACTTATCTGGTAATTACTGCTGACGGAGTGGAGTTTAAGAACGCAGAACCTTTGTGGGGGCTGACTGTTGAGGAGACAGGCCGGATTCTGCGCAGGAGAGAGACCGGTTCCGGGCTGCGCAGTTGTATTCGCATCGGTCGCGCCGGGGAAAAGTTAATTTCTTTTGCCGGTGTAAACGTGGATACATACCGGCATTTTGGCCGCCTGGGACTGGGCGCCGTTTTTGGCAGCAAGAATTTAAAAGCTATGGTAGTAAAAGGGGAAGAGGGGCTGGCTATTACTGATAAAAAGGAATACCAGCGGGTTTACAAGGAAATATACCAGAGGGTTGTAGAAACGGAAGTGATGGATAAGTATCATGGGCTGGGAACGGCTGTAAATGTCCTGCCTTTAAATGCCATGAACGGTTTGCCTACCAAGAACCTGCAGGCCGGGAGCTTTGCGGGGGCAGAGGAGATCAGCGGCGAGGCTTTTGCCAAGCACAGTCTGGTCAGGAAACTGGCTTGCTCCGGGTGTCCCATTGGCTGTATTCACATTGCCCAGGTCAGGCGCCAGTTCGGAGACCATTACGAATACTATACAACTCCTATCTCTTACGATCATGAGCTGGTTTTTGCCCTGGGTTCGTTCCTTGGTATTGACAACAGAGACCAATTGTTGGAGTTGATTGAAAAGACAGAGCTTTACGGCCTGGACAGTATTTCAACGGGGGTACTGCTGGGCTGGCTGACGGAGGCTTTTGAAAAGCAACTGGTTAGGGAAGAAATGATCGGCTGTCGGCCTGCCTTTGGCAATGCCTCTGTCTACAGAGAGATAATTGACCGGCTGGTGGCTATGGATTCGGATTTTTACAGGGACCTGGCGAGGGGGACATGGTACGCCGCCGCCAAATACGGTGGCTGTGATTTTGCCATGTGCCTCGGTGGTCATGAAATGGCCGGATATCACACCGGACACGCTTTTATATTTGGGCAGGCCGTTGGGGCAAGGCACTCTCACCTGGATAATGCCGGTTACTCGATAGACCAGAAGCTGCAGGGGTGGGACCCTGAGCAGGTGGTTGACAAAATTATTAACGAGGAAATTGAGCGAAACATACTAAACTCCCTTGTCATCTGCCTGTTTGCCCGGAACGTGTATGACAGGCGAACGGTGGTTTCGGCGTTAAGAGCTATTGGCCTGGACTGGAATGAAGAAAGTTTAGGTGAACTCGGAAAGAAAGTTTTCCGATTAAAACGCGATTTAAAGGAAAAACTGGGTTACCGCCTGGAAAATATTTGTTTTCCGCAGCGGTATTTTGAAACCAAAAGCTTTACCGGTTTTGTGGAAGAAGAAAAAATTAAGCAGCTTATGGACATTTATAAGTCCAGGTATTATACGGTTTAAAAGCCCGTGGTCGAATGTGATATATATCACAGTTTTTTCAGACCCACGTCATAGTGGGTGTTTTTTTATTTTTGTACAATGAAGGCAGGACCGGTTTCAGTGAGGTCAGGAGAAGGACGGTGGTTTTCATGCAGCCGGAGGATAACATCAATATTTTTGAGGTTTTTGGTTTTTATTATGATAAAATGATTGATTGGGAAACGAGACTCCGGAATGAAGGGCCTTTTTTTAAAGAAACTGTTTCCGCCAGAGGTGTAAGCAGGGTTTTGGATGTAGGCTGCGGCACCGGCAGACACGCTATCATGTTTGCTCAATGGGGGCTGGATGTTACAGCGATAGACCCCAGCGGGGAAATGATTGAAAAAGCCGGGGAAAATGCCAAAATTGCCAGTGCTGTGGTGAAATTGTACCAAATGGGGGCGGACGGCCTTGGACAATTGAATCAGAAGTTTGATATGGTTACCTGCCTGGGCAATTCACTGGCCCATATCAGGGAAAAGGAAGTTTTGGTTGCAACCATCCAGGAGTTTTATGATTGTCTAGAGAATAACGGAATCCTTATAATTCAAATGAGAAATTACGATAAAGTTTTTTTAAACAGAGAAAGGTACATGCCCCTGAATGTTTACCGCGACCACCGGGAAGAAGTCCTGTTTCTCAGGATGACGGATCTGATAAGCGATGAACAGGTACAGTTTAACATCCTTGTTTTTCAACGGGAGAAGGCTGGAGAATGGAAGTTCCACGTACTGTCAGAGCCATTGACCCCGTGGCGGCGGCACGATTTGCTGGCAGTTATGGCTGAGGTGGGCTTTAAAAATATAGAGACTTACGGAAATTATAAAAAGAGGGCGTGGTCCAAAGAAGAGTCCAATGACCTGATTATAATAGCGGAAAAATCATAAACTGCAAATTAAGGGTATTACTGGGTGCGGTCGGGGCGCAGGGCCACCGGTTGCCGATTATAAAGGAGTGGCGCTTATGAAATGGACAGAAGAAGCTTTGCGTGAGATGGAAAAGGTGCCCGGTTTCGTCAGGAAAATGGCCAAAAGCGCAGTGGAAAAACTGGCCAGGGAAAAAAATATTGATGAAATAACTGTAGATTTGGTACAGGAGACAAAAGACAGGTACTTTTCCATGGTTTCCGGCAAGAACAAAGAAGAGAAGAAGACTACCAAAGTGGCGGTGGTCCGCTGCAACATTGTCTCTGAAGTGTGTCCCGGCGTGGGCTGCCTGAAAGCCTTTAATAACCGAAAAGTACATTTCGAACAGTACGGCCCTGACACCGAACTTATTGGCTTCTTTACCTGCGGGGGTTGCAGTGGGCGCCGGGTTTCCAGACTGGTAGAAAAACTGAAGAATTATGACCTGGATGTTCTGCATTTGAGTTCCTGCATGTGTATGGATTTGGAGGACTACCAGAAATGCCCTTTTAAAAACCAAATTAAAAAAGTAGTTGAAGCCAAAGGGGTTAAAGTGGTAGAAGGGACCCATCATTGAGCAACTAATGGGTCCCTATGCTTAAAAATTGCATTATATAAAAAGGGAGTGATAGAACATGGCACCAAAAATAAACGTAGAAGAATGTATAGGGTGCGGAACCTGTGCCGATGTCTGTCCGCAGGGCGTCTGGCGGGTTGAGGACGGTAAGGCAGTGCAAGTCCACCCTGAGGCCTGCATAGAGTGTGGGGCCTGTGTGGATAGCTGCCCCGTCCAGTGTCTGTCCCTTGATTAACTGTAGTATAAACTAAATGAATCACATATTGGTTAGCTGCATTACATATTGAAGGCGTAAGTGGAAAAACTAGTGAAAGACAGAATTGAGCCATTGGTTTTTGATTATAAGGAGGTCGGATATCATGCAGATAACCAGAAATATGACGGTAGGCGAAGTATTGAAATTAAACCCCAAAACGGCCGATGTATTTCGGGCCATGGGCATGCAATGTCTGGGATGTCCGTCTGCCACGGCGGAAACCGTTGCCGGAGCGGCCAGGACCCATGGTATAGACGAGACAGAACTGTTGACCCGACTGAACAGCGCCGGGTTCGGTGAGGCCAGCGAAGAAGCGAAGGCTTTGGCTCAACCCAAAGGGGCAGTACTGCAGAGAGACAAAAAAACCTACGCCATTGTTCCCCATATACCGGGCGGTATAACCAATCCGGCAACCCTGAGAAAAATTGCCGATGTGGCGGAGAAATATGGTGCGGAAGTGATCAAGGTTACTTCTGCGCAACGATTGGCCATTGTAGGTCTGAAGCATGAAGATGTTGAGAAAGCCTGGAATGACCTGGGCATGGATCCAGGACATGCTGTCGGGCTCTGTGTCAGGAGCGTAAAAATCTGCCCGGCCACCACATTCTGCAAGCGCGGCCAGCAGGATGCCGTAGGGCTGGGGCTGGAATTGGATAAAAAATATCACGGCATGGAATTACCAGGCAAATTCAAGATGGCTGTTTCCGGCTGCCAGAACTCCTGTTCAGAACCGGCGGTAAGGGACATAGGCATAATGGGAACATCTAAAGGTTATGTTGTAATGGTAGGCGGTAACGCCGGCGTTAAACCCCGGTTGGGGGACAGGATTGCTGACCAGCTTGAACCCGACCAGGTTTTAGAGCTGGTTGATAAAATTATTAATTGGTACAAGGGAAATGCCAGGCATAATGAACGCCTGGGAGAACTTATTGACCGGGTGGGGCTGGATACCTTTAAGCAGGCTGTGCTTGGCCCAGAGGCTGCGACTGCTGTAGCCCCGAATCGCGGTATATGATGTAGCAAACATCCTACAAAAAACGCGACCACAGGGTCGCGTTTTTTTCACGGAATAACCATTTAACCGCCTATATGACCACTCGACGGCCAAATGCAACCGTTTACGGAAAAAGTGTTTTTACAGGAAGGAATTCATACATAAATTATAAAAAACATTAAAAAGAGCTTGTCTATTAAATGAACTGCAATAAGGGAGGCGGGACGCCAGGTAAGTTATTTTTTTCACAATCAATACAGTTTTTTAAGCCAATAACTTTTCAGGTTTATTTAAAGCACCTGTTCCGGCATGGGATAGGTGCTTGTTTGCAGAGAAGAGAAATTGGCTATTGGTGTCAGGTTGTTGGGTGTATTGTGGTGTATCTGTGGGGGGATATATAATATGGGGAGTTTGGCAAAGAAGCCATTGTCAGTTTGGCTTATTGGCTGGTTATTTATCATCATTGCCGGTCAAATGGTACTGTCCGGGAGTTTGAACCTGCTCTATCCAGGTTCGGCGGCATCGGCGGAACAGGAGGAAATGATATATCTGCAAAACAGTATGCCAAGTATTTTCGGCCGTGTGTTAGAATACTATAACGACAATTTTTATTGGTTTGCGATATTGCAGGTGCTGTTTTCCGCCTTTATGCTTATATGCGGGATTATGTTTATCAGACTTTATGCCTGGGCCAGAAGCGCCCTTGAAATCATGGCGTCTTTGGGGTTGGGCTATGTAATTGGCGTGACGGTTTTTTATATCTCCTCATGGATAAGCCTGATAAGGAAACCGGGGATTGAAGGGATGAACAGCGGTTTTGTGACGGTTATGGTTTTGGGCGCTGTGGCAGGTATGACGGTATGGGCAGTACTGTTGGCGGTAACAATAAAACACCTGCGTGGACAAACAATCAGGAAAGCAGTTAACAGGCGCTTGTTAATATAGTTAACAAGCCTCTTCTGAAAAAGGAGAGGCTTGTTTTAATTTGAGACGGGTGTTTCATTATGAGAAAAGGCATATTGTATTTAATTACTGGTTTTACATGGTGTATTACGATTTCTTTGCACGAGAAAGTACCAAAACGGGAAACGTCATAAAAGTCCAAAAGACCGATAAAATCCTGTAATTCAGGGACCAGCATTATTTTATTATGGTTGGCACGAGAATTGCTTCTAAAAATACAAGGCGGCAATTCATATGATGAAATTTCTTCAGATTTGCATGTCCTGCTGTTGTGGAAATGCAAACGTAAGGGCGCCGGAAGCAATTTGCCGCCCGGCCAAAACTAAAAATAAAGGGAGGTCTTTTGGTTATGAAAATTTATCGTGTAAACATGACGAACCAGACAGTTACCGTGGAAGATGTCCCCGCTGAATGGAAGGGGTTGGGCGGAAGGGCCTTGACCTCGGCGATTGTGGGTAAAGAAGTGGAACCAACTTGTCATCCCTTAGGCAAAAACAACAAACTGGTAATTGCGCCCGGGTTGCTGAGTGGCACGGCTGCTCCCAATTCAGGGCGGTTGTCTGTAGGCGCCAAGAGCCCGCTTACAGGTGGGATTAAGGAGAGCAATGCCGGTGGCACTGCCGCCCAAAAGCTGGCCAGGCTGGGCATAAAGGCGCTGATTATTGAGGGACAGCCGGAAGGGGATAAATTTTACAGCATTCATGTTGATAAAAATGGCTGCCGGGTGCAGGAAGAAAACGAACTGGTGGGCAAGGGAAATTACGAAGTAGTTGCCCGATTGACGGAGAAATTTGGCAGCAAGATCGGAGTTTTAACTATCGGCCAGGCCGGAGAAACCCGTATGGCGGCAGCCAATATTTCGGTGAAAGACCCCGACGGCAATCTGCGCAGCGCCGGACGTGGCGGTCTGGGGGCGGTAATGGGTGCAAAAAAGGTTAAATATATTACCATAGACGATGCCGGCGCTCCGGGCGTTGCTATTGCGGACCAGGAAAAGTTTAAAGAGGCTGCCCGCAGGCTGGCCAAGGGGTTGCGGGAACATCCCGTCACGGGCCAGGGATTGCCCACCTATGGTACAAATGTGTTAGTCAATATAATCAATGAAGCCGGCGGGTTACCGACGCAAAATTTCCGTTTGGGCCGTTACGAACATGCTAATAAAATAAGCGGTGAAACAATGCATGATATAATTGTCAGCAGAAACGGAAAACCCACCCATGGCTGTCATGCCGGTTGTGTAATCCGTTGTTCGCAGATATATAATGATAAAGACGGAAATTACCTGACGGCTGGTTTTGAGTACGAGACCATCTGGGGATTTGGAGCTCACTGTTGCATAGATGACCTGGACATTATCGCCCAGGCCGACCGCATTTGCGACGATATTGGCATTGATTCCATAGAAACCGCTGTAACTATGGGTGTTGCTATGGAAGGAGGGGTAATCCCCTTCGGCGATGGACCGGGGATGTTGAACTTATTGAAGGAAATCGAAAAAAGTACTTACCTTGGCCGCATCCTTGGCAATGGCGCTGCCTTCACGGGCAAGGCCCTGGGCGTTACAAGGGTTCCCGTGGTCAAAGGGCAGGCTATGCCCGCGTATGACCCCCGGGCCGTTAAAGGAATCGGCTTGACCTACGCTACTTCGCCGATGGGAGCTGACCATACAGCCGGTTATTCTGTGGCCACCAATGTTTTAAAAGTGGGTGGAGAGGTAAATCCACTGGGGAAAGAAGGCAACATAGAGTTGTCCAGAAACCTGCAAATCGCCACCGCAGCACTGGACAGCGCAGGGCTTTGCCTGTTTGTGGCTTTTTGTATCCTGGATAACGCCGATGCTTTTCAGGCTATCGTAGACATGATTAATGCCCAGTACGGTTTGAACCTTACGAATGACGATATCACCGAATTAGGTAAGTCTGTGCTACGGACTGAACGCGCATTCAATGAGGCGGCCGGGTTTACCAGGGAACATGACCGGTTACCCGAGTTTTTCCGGGAAGAATGCCCGCCGCATAATACTACATGGGACTTTACCGGCGAAGAAATTGACACTCTTTATAACTTTTAACAGATGAAAAACCGGGGACTCCTGAAAATGGAGTCCTTTTTTTTGCTGAAAAAATGGCTTATCCTTGGTATAATGGAGGTACGAAAGAAAAGGAACTAATCACGCAAAAACTTTACCGGCAAAGGGTGAGGGTATGGGGAATAATGAAGCGGGTCTGTGGAACACCTTTATGGAAACAGGGGAAATCCCGGTCCAGGTGGATCCTATTATAAAGCGTTCATGGGAGCGATGCCGCAAATACGAGGTTAACCACCATAAAGTGGAAAAAAACGAGCTCTTGAGTCCGGCCCGATTGCGGGAAACTATTCAGGAAAACCGGCAGTTGGTAGAGGTAGCCACCCCTATTATGGAAGACCTGTTTATGTGCTTGCGGGGTTTGGGTTTTATGGTGATTTTGGCCGATGCCAGAGGTTACCTTTTGAAGTGTTTCACTGACGATGATTTTTCCAGTCATGCCAGGAAAGTTATGCTGTGCGAAGGAGCCAACTGGTCTGAACGTTTCAAGGGGACCAATGCTATCGGAACTTCGCTGGCAGAAAACCAACCGGTAACGGTTTTTGCTACGGAGCATTATGTCAGGGAAAACCATATTTTGGCTTGTGCCGCTGTACCAATAAAAGGCCCTGGGGGCAAAACGCTTGGGACACTTGATGTAACCGGTGAAAGCGGAAAAGGCAGTGACCGGGTGTTTTGCATGGTTAAAATGGCTGCCCAGAACATTGAACGGGAAATGCGGTTGCTTGATATACAGACCAGGTTTAATCTGAACAGGGCGAAATACGAAGGCCTTATGGAATTGATGCGGGAAGGCGCGGTCATGATTGACGAAGACGGAATTGTGCGGGAAATGAACCAGTCTGCCTGCAAGATTCTGGGCCTTAAAAAGGAAGAATGCCTGGGAGAGAACATCGAGGAATTATTTAATCTGAATAACTTGTGGGTGATAGAAAGCGCCACTTCCCATACCAGGGAACTGACTGTAAGCACAAAAAACGGTTCCACACTGGTCAATACCAGAACTAAACGCATATACGGCCCGGACGGCAGCCCCCAGGGAATGGTGGCTATTGTTAACCCGGAAGACAAAAGCGCTTCGGAGGTAACAGGTAAAAAGTCCGGAAGAGGTTTACCTGAACGGGGAAACGTGGTGCGCTATACCTTTGACCAGATTATCGGTCAAAGCAAATACCTGCAACAGGTGATTTCTATATGCAAAAGGGTAGCCAAGAATGACTCAACCGTTTTACTGCAGGGTGAAACAGGGACAGGCAAGGAAATGCTGGCTCAGGCCATTCACCAGGAAAGTTCCCGCCGGAACGGGCCTTTTGTAGCTGTGAATTGTGCTGCTATTCCGCCCGAACTGGTGGAAAGTGAGTTGTTTGGTTACGAGGAAGGTGCTTTTACAGGGGCGCGCAAAGGCGGAAAACCCGGTAAATTTGAATTGGCTGATAAGGGGACAATTTTTCTTGACGAGATAGGGGATATGCCTTTGCAGGCCCAGGTCAGTTTATTGAGAGCGCTGCAGGAGAAGCAGTTTTTCCGGGTTGGCGGGCAGGAAAGCAAGACAGTTGATGCAAGGGTTATCGTGGCTACGCACCGCAACCTGGCCCAAATGGTTGAAGAGGGCGCTTTCCGTCAGGATTTATATTTCAGATTGAATGTTGTCAACATTTTTATTCCTCCCCTGCGTGCGAGAAAAGACGATATCCCGCTGCTGGTAAACGCATTTTTGGATAAATACAGGGCAAAAGTCGGTAGACCTGAATTAAAATTGTTGCCGGAAACCCTGGAAATATTGCAGGGATACAGTTGGCCGGGGAATATAAGGGAATTGGAAAACGTAATTGAGGGTTTGGTGAATGTCGTTGAAGGTGAAGAAATAACGCCCCGGGATTTGCCCGAAAATATCAGGAACAGGCAGAAAGAAAAGGCCGCTGCCGCAAAGACGGGAACCCTGCAGGAATTGGAAAAGGAAGCCATTAAAAAGGCTATTGTTGATTGCGGCGGCAGTATCAGCGCAGCCGCGGCCCGGTTAAATATAGGGAGAAGCACGATTTACCGCAAAATCAGGGAATATAATATTGATATAAAAGCATTGATTGGATAAAAGATATCATAAAATAATGTTTACCGGGGAAGAGGAATTTTCATACAGTAATGTTATATCGGGTGAATGAAAGCATGCAAGAAATCAGGGTTTCCTCCGGTGAGGGCCGCTACAAAATAAATATACTGGCTGTCATAACCGGCGAAGGGATTGCTGTTACTCTGACGGGCGGGGAAAAACCTCATGTAGGCGGAACGACTTTAAGCGTACCCCGCACAAGTCTGCAGGACCAGGGCTGCCTTTCATGTGATACCTGGATTACCCCTGTACCCGGGCATAAGGATGCGGAAATGGCCGCGTCCGTCGGAGAGCGGCTTTGCCGGGAAACAGGCCTGGTTGCTGCTGTGGTGGCAGGGGTGCACATTGACGGGGCTGAAGATTGGGAAATAAGGCAATTGGTGGCAAATGCCTCGGTGGCAGCCGACAAGCTTTGTCACGAGATAAAAAAATTACAGGAGAGTAGCCATGCATACAAACCTGAGAAGTTTTATCAAGATGCTGCAGAGAGAAAACCAGATAATCGAGATTAATGCTGAGGTGGACCCCTATCTGGAACTGGCGGAAATTCACCGGCGGGTAATTGAAGATGAAGGGCCGGCCCTGCTGTTTACCAATGTTAAAGGGAGCCAGTTTCCTGTGGTCACAAATTTATTCGGCACCCGGGAAAGGGTAGAGATGGCCATAGGACCGAGGCCGGAAGCGATTGTTAAAAAAATTACCCAGGCGATGGACAAACTTTTGCCGCCCAAATTATCCAACCTCTGGCAGGAAAGGGACTGGCTCTTCAGCATTGCCAAAAGCGGCCTGCGCCGCGTAAGCCCTGCCAAAGCGCCTGTGCTCCAGGTGCGGCAGCCGAGAGTAAATTTGAAAGAGCTGCCTGTCCTGACTAGCTGGCAGGGGGATGGCGGGCCTTTTGTCACTTTGCCGCTGGTTTATACGGAACACCCGGTAACCAGGGAGCATAATCTGGGCATGTACCGGATTCAGATATTTTCGGAAAACCAGACGGGTATGCACTGGCAGATTCATAAGGGCGGCGGTTTTCATTACCACGAGGCGGAAAAAAGGGGACAGGCCCTGCCTGTAACCCTTTTCCTTGGCGGCCCACCGGCGCTGGTCATCGCGGCCATTACCGCTTTGCCTGAATCATTGCCGGAATTGATATATGCGTCCTTTTTAATGGGGGAAAAATTGAACATGGCAGAAATAGACGGGCACCCGCATCCTATAATTGCCGAGGCCGAGTTCGCTGTTTGCGGGGAAGTGCCCCCGTTTGAAAGAAAGCCGGAAGGACCCTTTGGGGACCATTACGGGTATTATTCGCTGGTTCACGAGTTTCCGGTGTTTAACGTCAAACAGGTTTATCACCGCAAAGACGCTATTTATCCGGCCACGGTAGTGGGTAAGCCCCGCCAGGAGGATTATTTCATTGGGGAATGGATGCAGGATCTGCTGGCACCGATATTTCCCCTGATTATGCCCGGCGTCAGGGCCTTGTGGACTTATGCTGAAGCAGGGTTCCATACCCTGGCCGGGGCTGTGGTCAGGGAAAGCTACCACCGGGAAGCATTGGCCCATGCCTTTAGAATACTGGGGGAGGGGCAACTGTCCCTGACCAAGGTCCTCATGATTACTGACGTCCCGGTTGATTTGAAGAAGTTCCACGTATTTCTGGAAAGTGTGCTGGCGCGGTTCAATCCGGCCAGGGACCTGTTCATTATCAATAATACGGCTATGGATACCCTTGATTACACCGGGCGCAAGTTTAACCAGGGCAGCAAGGCCATTATGCTGGGCCTGGGGGACCCGGTGCGTGACCTGCCGGGAGAGTATACCGGCGGCCCGATTGCCGGCATTGATAAAATCAAACCTTACTGCCGTGGCTGCCTGATGATTTCCGGCTCTGCTTATTCCGCAGCGCCGGAGTTGGCCCGCCAGGTTGTGGAACACGGCCGGGAGCAATTGCAAGAATGGCCGCTGGTAATTTTGGTCGACGATGCCGATGCCCTGAAAGATCAGACCGGTTTTCTCTGGACCGTATTTACCCGTTTTGACCCGGCCTGGGATATTTATGCAGCCTATGAGGTTGGGCACAACAAAATTATTTACAGCGGTCCAATTGTGATAGATGCCCGGATGAAACCGGATTACCCCGATGAGTTGATTCCCAGGGAAGATATAGTGCGGCAGGTGTCCCAGAGGTGGAAGGAGTTGTTTGGGAAAAAACAGTAGCAGAGGCTACAATATTCCTCCGCTCACGGACGACAGCTCGAATGAGAAAATTGTCGAAATTAGACGAGCGAAAGTACATGCCCAAGGAAGGAAAAATATAGTAATAAATAGAAGCCATATAAAAAAAGTAATTTAATTGCCAAATGTGTCAGAACGCGTCTGCTTTCCGGGCATCTGTCAAAACGCGTCTGCTTTCCGGGCAACAGTCAAAATACAGCAACCTTCCGGGCATGGGTCAAAATTCAATATTGCCGGTATGAAACACATAATGGCCTGATAAGGAGAAATTCCAGACTGACT
The DNA here is from genome assembly GCF_001263415.1 of Thermincola ferriacetica. Lineage (NCBI taxonomy): Bacteria > Bacillati > Bacillota > Clostridia > Eubacteriales > Thermincolaceae > Thermincola > Thermincola carboxydiphila. Next base: position 13,048 of record NZ_LGTE01000011.1, on the reverse strand, counting down.
GCTTCGGGAGGAGCAGTCTTTATTTTTGGAGGAGAGATAACATGCACATATGTTTTTCTTTGCGTCCTGAGGGGAGTATGGAGATTCCTCTGCAGTATAATCATATTGTCCAGGCGGCTGTGTACAGTTCCATAGATGCAGACCTGGCAGCTTTTCTGCATGACCAGGGGTATCAAAGCGGTAACCGGCGGTTCAAACTTTTTGCCTTTTCACGCCTGATGGGGAGGTTTCAGATTGACAAGGAAAAAGGCACAATCAGGTTTTTTGATGAAGTGAGGCTGGTGATTTCCTCACCGGTTGATCAATTTTGCCAGTCCATAGCTAACGGTATGTTGACCAAAGGCCGGTTGAGGCTGGGTACGGCCGAGGCGGAGGTGGAAAAACTGGTTGTGCGGCAGCTTAAAGTGGGGGAGGAGAGAATAGCCGTCCGGACTCTTTCGCCGGCTGTAATCCGCAAAACTTTATATAAGCCTGAAGGTGGACGGTATTCCTGTTATATGCAACCGGGGGAACCGGATTATGATACTTTGCTGGAAAGTAATCTGCGCAAGAAGTATGAGGCCCTGTACGGACAGGCTGCGCCGGAAGGAAATGTGAAAGTGCGCAGGTTGGGAAGGGGGGATATGCGGCTGGTGAATTATAAGAATACGGTGATCAAGGGATATACCGGGGTAATGGAACTGTCCGGGCCGACGGAACTGCTGCAGATGGCGGTGGATGCAGGGTTGGGCAGCAAGAACAGCCAGGGATTTGGCTGTGTGGAGGTGGTTGAAAGATAAAAAAACCGCCGCAGCGGCGGTGCGAGACATGTCAGCTTTTGTATTTTTCTTCTGCTTCACAAACCCGGTCAATGAGCTTTTCCAGCCTGGAGACGCGGTTTTTAAGGGCTTCGAATTCCCTTCTGATCTCGGCAGCATATTCTTTTTGGGCAGCTTCTGGGTTGTTTTCCAGGTCAAATACCCGGTCTTCCAATTTTTCCACTTTAAACGTGACCTCGGTGAACAGTCTTTTAATCATATCCAGGGTTTTTTCCAGGTCTTTATGATAGCCTTTAATTTCGGCAACGTCTTTTTCCAGCTTGTCCATGCGGTTTTCCAGGCTGTCCATGCGGCTTTCTAGCTTGTCCATGCGGTTTTCTATACTGTCCATGCGGGTTTCCAGCCTGTCCAGCCGAGCATCGATTTGTTCGAATCTTTTGTCGATTTCCTCAAATTTTCTGTCATGTTCCAACAGTTTACCATAAATTTTGGTAAGAAACGGTTCGATGGTTTCCAGCATTACATTTTTGATTTGTTTAAGGTCACCGGCATCCAGCAAGGGGCTCGCCTCCTTTAAAATATAGCGAACAAACGTTCTGCAAAAATAATAGCATATTATGGAATGGAAAGCAATGGAGAAATGTGTTTTATTTTGATTATATCATAATGTTGCGGAAGCAGTGTAGGAACTAACGGGGAAAAGTTTTTTTTAAAAACTGACAAACAGGTGTCAGTTTTATGTATTAATTTTGTTTATAGAAAGGAAAAGGCAGGGAAGGTGGATAAAGTTTGTGAATTACTGGGGTAGCATTATTTTAAGAAATACGGGGCAAATGGAACTGCCTAGGATAAAGGAGAACCTGCAAAGGCAGTAGCGAAAGGGGGTGAAAGATGATGTTAGCTGCAATTAGGGACATAGGGAATTTGGCCAATAAATTCAGCCGGGGGACTTTCCTTGAAAACCTAACTATCGAGTTGCCGGACGAAATTGAAGGAAAAAAACAGCATGTAGTGTTACTGGATTTTTCTACTGAGAAGCCTTTTTTACAAATAAAGATTGCTGAGGTTACTCCTGGGTTAACTGAAAAGGAATATTTGTGGATAGGAAATGCTGATGGGAACAGCCCGCAGTGGTATTTAACTACAAATAATTTAGCCTTCGTTTTGTCTCAGACTCTACCCAATATCATTAATATTATGCATGAAGACACCTTGTTGTACCAAAAAGCAAAACAGGTATTACAAATTTATTTTTTTGATACAAATGTCACTGTTGGGGCTGAACAAAGGTACCGATATGTTTTTAATTTGGATTTGTTAGTTGGGTATGAAGGGGATAAGTTAGCAGATATTTTGGCACTCCCCAAAAATCAGAAAAAGAAAGTCGAAGTAATTGAAAAGAATTTTAAAAAGTGGTTAAAGCAAAACTATTCCATTAGTGGCAAGGAGATCTGCCTATATGTAATACTTTTTGATGGTATGGCTGGGGCCAGGTTTTCTGAATATATGCAAAAAGTAGAAGAGATAAAAGTTGGTGAACTCTTTGATAAAAAGAGAGGAATTTGCACTGTTTGCGGAAAGGAGGAATTGATTACTGGAAATACAAGCCGAATGAAATTTAAGTACTATATTACGGATAAAGTCGGCTTTGCCAGCAATTTAAATAAAGAGGCTTTTCATAAGCACTACTCTTTTTGCCAGGAGTGTTATAAATCTGTTCTTCTCGCGGAGACTTTTATTCGTAATAACTTTTCCAGCCGTTTAGGGAAATTGGATCTGTACATAATACCTGGTTTTTTAAAGTCTCCCTTGTTGACTTCTACTCGATTTTACAACTGGGTAAAGTATGTGCCTGATAGCCTTAATTTTCTAAAAGGTTTAAGTGCAATTAACGAATTAGAGGGACAGATAGACGAATACATAAAGAACAGGGAATTTGACAATGAACTAATCTTTAATCTCCTGTTTTACCAGCGTAACAAAGCCGAGCTAAAGATTTTGAAGATGGTTAAGGATGTGCCACCCACCCGTTTCAGGGAAATAGCCTTAGCTTTTTTGGAGGTTAACAGGTCAAGTAACAAAGTTTTTCCCGCTATCAGTAGTCAATTGGCTTTGGACCTCAACCGGATATATTATTTGATTCCGCTTCAACAAGGAGAAAATAAACAAGGAGAAAATAAACACGAATATCGAAAATTTTTAACTTTCATTGAGGCAATCTTCGAAGGACGCCGTGTTCAACCTGCGTTCTTAATAAAACAATATCTGGAATTATTTAAAGTGTATGCATTCAGTAAAGAAAATTTTAATGTTGAACCAGGTGATTCTAGATTCTGGGACATTGAAATGGCTAAGGCTGGTTTGAAGGTGAATTATTTAAATTGTTTTTTAAAGAAGGTTGGTGTGCTAAAAATGACAGAGCCAATTGAAGTGGAAGGGTTACGGAAAGATGAAAATGAGTTTATTAAATCTATGGGGTATAACATACAACAAGCGTCACTGTTTCTACTGGGATACTTAATGGCTGAGGTGGCTAATGCTCAATATAACAGTAATTTAAATAGTAAGCCTATCTTGAACAAAATAGTTTATCAGGGTATGAGTAGCCGAAGGGTTGTTGCATTGGCAAATGAGGTTTTTAATAAATTAAGGCAATACAAAAGGTTAGATATTAATAACGAAAAGTATTTTTCGGTGATGAAGCAACTTTTAGACCATGAACTGGCAAATTGGACTTTAAGTGATAAAGAAAATGTATTCTATTTGCTATCTGGATACAGCTATTTAACAGGAAAAGTTATTAACGCTGGTATACAAAAAGAAAAAGGAGGAAAAGACGGTAATGAGCGAGTTGATCAAAAACAATAGTGACATTTTATTTATTTATGATGCTAAACTATGCAATCCAAATGGGGATCCGGATGACGAAAACAGGCCCCGGATGGATTATGAAAAAGAAATTAATCTGGTTTCTGACGTGAGATTGAAAAGATATATACGAGATTACCTTCAGGACAAAGGGAAGGAAATATTTGTCACCAAGGTTGATGACCGAACTGTTGATGCGACTACCCGCTTAAAGATATTATTGAAAAAAGACGAAATAACAAAGGATGACATTCCGGCTATTTTAGAAAAGCTGGTTGATGTGCGACTTTTTGGGGCCACTATGACTATTAAAGCTAATGATGGAGGAGGTTCCAGTGGTAGTTCGATTACATTTACCGGGCCGGTACAGTTTAACTGGGGGTATTCTTTAAATCGTGTTGAATTGATAGAATCGAGTGCAATTACATCTAGGTTTAGTTCAAATGAGGGCAACGAACAGGGTACAATTGGCAGGGATTACCGTTTATATTATTCTTTAATTGCATTTCATGGCATTGTTTCTGCCCGTCGGGCAACTTATACCAAATTAGAAACGGAGACGTTAGAGCAATTGGATGAAGCATTGGTCAAGGCAATTCCCTTAGCAGCTACCAGGAGTAAAATTGGACAATATCCGTGCCTGTATCTACGGGTTGAGTATATTGATAATCAAACTTTTTTAGGAGATCTGCGAAATTATATAGAAGTATACCCTAAAACAGGGCTAAGAGATAGAAAAGACTTGCAACTGGAAATAGGTAGCCTTGTAAGTCTTCTAAAAAGCAGAAAAGAAAAAGTTAACCAAGTAAAGCTGTATATGAATCCTGAATTGAATACTCATGTAAACGGCAAACCAACCAAAACTGACAAAGCACTGGTAGATGCGATAGGAGTTGAGAAGGTATTTGTAATAAAGGACTAGAAAGGTTGGAGACGGTATGAAAAAGATCATCGTATTCGATATTCGGGGACCAGCTGCTCATTTCAGGAAGTATTTTACCAATTCATCTTCTTTAAGCTATGCCTTTCCGCCCCGGACTGTTATCACCGGCATGATAGGCGCCATCTTAGGCCTAGAACGTGATTCGTACTATGAACTGTTAAGCCCTGATACAGCTCAGGTAGCGCTTAAAATTAATTGCCAAGTAAGAAAAATAATGCAAACCATAAAATTTATTAATACTAAGCAGCTTAATTGGGTTAATGGCTATGGTGGCCCGACCATGATACCGACAGAGATTGTTGTTCCGCAAGAAGGAAAAGAGTTAGTATACCGGGTATACTTTTCCCATAAAGATGAACGGATTCAAAAGAATTTGTTGGAAAAGCTAGAACATGGCCCTATATTCCCTCTTTTTTTGGGTAGGAGTGAGTTTTTGGCCAATCCTGTGCTTGTTGGAGAATTTACAGCGGAACCGAGTCAGGGTGCAGAAGTCCAGACAGTGGTAAACATGAGTCTTATAGAAGGTCAAAGCCTAGTTTTTCAGCCTGATGCTGGTAAGAACCTGATCTATTTAAAGGAGCAAATGCCTTATGCCTTTGGTCCGGGTCGAAAATTAATTGAAATATGCAACATGCTTTACGAACGGTCATGCCAAGGCATCACGGCCAGGTTTAAAACATCTCCTTATTACATTGATGAATTGGACGAGACCTTGCTTTTTATGGAAGAAGGGGTTTAATTGGATTTTTATTCTCATTTTGACCAAGAAACCAATTACCATAAGTACCTCAATGATCATTTGGCCGAGGTAGCCGGTCAGATGATGACTAACCTACAGGACTTACCTGCTTTGAGCTGGGAAATAGTGAAACCGGCTGTTACGGTTATTGGTTTAGGACATGATTTTGGCAAATATACTACCTTTTTCCAGGATTATCTTGTTAAAAGAAAAAACTGTGGGGCTTTAAGTTATCATGGCTTTATTTCAGCTGTGTGGACAGCGAGTCATCTCCTCGAGTTGCAATATTCCGATCAATACCGGTATATCCCACTGATTGGATACATGGCTGTGCTGCATCATCATGGGAATCTTACTCATCCTCTGAATTTTTTAGCTTCGGAAAGGAGTCTCCAACAAGTTGCAACTCTTTGTAAAGATAATCTTAGAAATAGATTGGAGATAATGAACCGCCAATTAGATGATTTGCAAAAGAACTCCATTGTTATTGACAAAGAAATGAAATATCTAATGGATACCTATGTTAAACCTGGTATTTACATGGGAGTGTCAGCCTTTGCCGAGAAAGTGCATAAAACTATTGGAAAATTATTTTTTCTCTATGACGACCTGATTATGGGTGAGGATAGCGTTGACGATGGACATGTGGGGTATCTAACATATCTTCAGCTCCTCTATATTTATTCTCTTCTTATCGATGCAGATAAAAAAAATGCTGCTGGATTAGAAGAAGTTAAACGTTTTGCGTTAAATTATAGTATTGTGGAAAAATATCGTAAAGTTGCTTATCCAAGCCCTAAGAAACAGGTTGACTTTCATCGCAATGAAGTATATCAAAGAGTCATGGAGAACATGGAACAGAGATTCAGGGATTCTAAAATATTTACTATTACAGCTCCTACTGGAAGCGGCAAGACTATTAGCGGTTTTGCTGCTGCCTTAAAACTCCGCGAACTAATTAAATCTACGAAAAGTAAACTATCAGGGGGGGCAGGGATTTCTGGAGCAGAAGTTTTATCAAAAGCTGACCAAGAAAGTAGAATAATCTATTCTCTGCCTTTTACTTCCATTATTGACCAAAACTATGATGTGCTGAAAGAAATGCTGGAACAAAATGTTCCGGCATATAAAGATAATAAAGATGCTTTTCTCATGAAACATCATCATTTAAGTGAAGTTAATTACAAGATTGATGGAGAAAATATCTCGTTGGATCATGCTCTCCTTAATGTCGAAGCATGGAACAGTGAAATTATAGTAACAACTTTTGTTCAGCTATTTCATACAGTTTTTGGCTATACAAATAAAATGCTAAAAAAGTTTCACCGCTTGGCTGGAAGTATTATATTAATGGACGAGGTTCAAAGTATTCCGGCGGAATATTGGGGAGCTGTAAGGCAATTATTAAAGCTAATGACCGAATATTTGGATTGTAGAATTATTTTAATGACTGCTACTAAACCTCTTATTTTTGAAGATAACGAATCAATTGAATTGGCAGGAAACAGTGAAGAAATTACTAAGTTGTTTAAAGCTTTTGACCGGGTTACATTGCGTTATTATGGGGAAAATCAAACGATAGACGAGTTTGTTCGATATTTTGGGTCTTGCTATGACCCAAACAAATCATATTTGTTAGTAATGAACACTATCAAAAGTTCTTTAGAGCTTTTTACTAATCTTAAACAAAATCTTGAAGGAATTGCACCGATATTTTATCTGTCAACTAATGTAACACCTAAAGACAGACACAAAAAGTTAAATCAAATAAAAGAAAAACTGAAAAACCGTGAAAAAGTAATTATTGTCTCAACTCAGGTTGTAGAGGCAGGAGTTGACATCGATGTAGATGAAGTATTCAGGGATTTGGCTCCGATAGATTCGATTATTCAGTGTGCTGGCAGGTGTAATCGCAATAAAATGAGGTCACGAGGTACAATAGAAGTGGTAAATCTAATGACAGACAATGGCCAAGATTATGCCAGTAAGGTATATGGACCGCTTCTGATAAATGAGGCTAGGGATTTGTTGAAAAAATACCCTTGTATAGATGAAAAGGATTTTGGACAAATGGTTAGCAACTATTTCATAAATTTAGTTAGGGGAAAACGTTTGTCATCGAAAAAATCTTTAGATCTCCTGGACGCAGTGAAAAACTTATCTTTTAATGGTTCTCCCAGTGCAGGATGTGGCAATATTAGCGAATTCTGTCTGATTAGAGAGCTTCCATTCTATGTTGATGTATTTATAGAACAAGATGAAGAGGCTCAGGCTGTTTGGGATGATTATGAAACAACAGTTTTGTCAGAACATGACCCTCTAGTTAGGCGAAAAAACTATATGCAGATTAAAGCCAAATTAGCTAGATATATTATTTCTATTCCTGAGAGGGACCGGCAGGAAAGTAACATTTTAGGTTTACAGGCCTATGGCCGGCTCTATCGCTTACCCAATGAATATTGGAAGAGTTATTATGATTCTGAAACAGGTTTTAAACGTGCTTCACTAAGGGCAGAGACCTTTGAAATACTTTGATTTCCTGAAGGTGATGCTCGTGACCAACCAACAGGACCTCCACATCACCGGCACCCTTATCTGGTACTACTTCATCTGCCACCGCGAGGTGTGGCTCATGGCTCGTAACTTGGTGCCGGACCAGGACAACCCAAACGTGGACCTGGGCAGGTTTATCCAGGAGCAGACATACCCCCGCGAGAAAAAAGAAATCAGCCTGGGCCACATCAAGCTTGATATTGTACATAAAGGTAAGGACGGGCTGGTTATCGGCGAAGTGAAAAAAAGCTCCAAATTCGAGGCCAGCGCGCGCATGCAATTGGCTTATTATTTGGCAGAACTGGAAAAAGCAGGTCTTACGGCGAAAGGGGAACTTCGGTTTCCCAAGGAGAAAAGACGGGAAACAGTGGAATTGACGGATGAACTAAGGGCCAAACTGGATGCAGCGGTCCGGGACATTTTACGCATTGTCTATCTGGACGGGCCTCCACCGCCTGTCAGGGTCAGGTGGTGCAAAAACTGCGCTTATGCGGAATTCTGTTGGTCATAACGGAGGGCCTGCATGAAAAAGATTGTCTATATTTTTTCTGACGGCGAACTGAAAAGGCAGGACAATACTCTCAAGTTTTATTGCGAAGAAACCAACCGGTATCTGCCGGTTGAAGACATCAGCGACATTTTTGTTTTCGGAGAGGTAAACATTAACAAAAAACTTCTCGAACTCCTGTCGCAAAAGGAAATTGTCATGCACTATTTCAACTACCACGGTTACTATATGGGTACCTTTTACCCCCGGGAACACTATAACTCAGGGTATATGACCCTCAAACAGGCGCAATTTTACCTGGAACACGACAGGCGAATGGGAATTGCCGGAGCAATAGTCAGAGGAGCGTTAAAAAACATCAGGCAGGTATTGAAATACTATGCCAACAGGGGCAAAGATCTGGATGCCAGTCTTCAGAAATTAAAGGAATTTGAAGAACAGATTGATGGCTGTGCCGATATTTCGGAACTCATGGCTGTAGAAGGAAACGCCAGAGAGTGTTATTACAGGGCTTTTGATAAAATTATAGAAAATGAAGATTTTGTTTTTGAACAAAGGACGCGCCGCCCGCCCAGAAATCACCTGAACAGCCTGATCAGTTTCGGGAATTCCGTCATGTACACTCTGGTGCTCAGTGAAATCTACAAGACCCATCTTGACCCCCGGATTGGTTTCCTGCATGCCACCAATTTCCGAAGATTTTCGCTGAATCTGGATATTGCGGAACTATTCAAGCCCATCCTGGTTGACCGGGTGATATTTTCGCTCCTGGCCAAGAAAATGGTCACCAAACAGGACTTTGAAAGTGGGATGGAAGGAATCGTGATTAAGGACCGGGCCAAAAAACTGTTTGTGGAAGAACTGGATAACAAGCTGAAAACAACAATCAAACACCGGGATATTGGCAGAGAAGTTTCCTACAGGCGCCTGATTCGCCTTGAGTTGTACAAGCTGGAAAAGCACCTGATGGGTGAAAAGGAGTATGAACCTTTTGTAGCGCGGTGGTAGGAGATAACCGGCAGGTGAAGTTATGTTCGTTATTTTGGTTTATGATGTGAATACCAAGAGGGTCAACAAAGTGCTCAAAAAAGCCAGGAAATACCTGAACTGGGTACAGAATTCGGTTCTGGAAGGTGAAATAAGTGAGGCCAATTACAGGAAACTGAAGATGGAGCTGCAAAATGTGATCAATGAGGAAGAGGACTCCTGCCTTTTTTACACCTTCCGCACGACAAAATATTCGCAGCGGGAATCTCTCGGGATAAAAAAAGGTGGCGATGATGTGATAATTTAGTGGACCGGTTTGACTGGTAGGGTATTCATTGTTACACCCCAAAATTTGTCGTCGACCTCCGGTAGCGCAAAAACCCCGGGGGATCGACGACAAAGCCAAAACAGGGCGCAGGCCTAGAAAAATAAGCAAATACTGCAAAACAGGCCTTTAAAAAAGAGCATTTTTATGGTAAAATGCTGAAAGGTACAGAAATCAGGGAAAACTTGTCGTACCTGATTTTTTGCGCCGCCCGAACGGGTTTTTAGCCTACCTATGAGGGATTGAAACTCGTGTCCTGCAGTGCCCGCACTGCGGCGTCGGCAGTTTTTAGCCTACCTATGAGGGATTGAAACCAGTATTCCCATCATAGTAAAATCTGTCATATCCACTAGTTTTTAGCCTACCTATGAGGGATTGAAACGGCGCAAATGTAGATTGGGACGGAAACACAAGGACGTTTTTAGCCTACCTATGAGGGATTGAAACAGATGCTTGAATTTCAAGAACTCCAAGCCATGACCGTTTTTAGCCTACCTATGAGGGATTGAAACACAATGGCAACAGATATTGCCATTGCGCATAACGGGTTTTTAGCCTACCTATGAGGGATTGAAACCCATCAGATCCGTTATTTTGGCCCTTATTGTATTTGGGTTTTTAGCCTACCTATGAGGGATTGAAACCTAGAGTAGTAAAACAGTTGCGTGAGCAATGTTATGGTTTTTAGCCTACCTATGAGGGATTGAAACTTGTTCAAGGGGTTTGTGTCGTAAGAAGGAGATAAAGTTTTTAGCCTACCTATGAGGGATTGAAACATACATTATGATATACAATTCAAATTATTAAATAATTCGTTTTTAGCCTACCTATGAGGGATTGAAACCAGTTTTATCAGGCGGATTTCCCTGCCAACCTCACGTTTTTAGCCTACCTATGAGGGATTGAAACTTTCTATTCCTGCTGAAATGGCGTCTGGCGTTGGATATAGTTTTTAGCCTACCTATGAGGGATTGAAACCGAGATGCTTCATCACTTTAAAGCTTCGGAATTCAGTTTTTAGCCTACCTATGAGGGATTGAAACTTCATTGGCTTCACCGCCTCTATCCTTCCACTCAGCCGTTTTTAGCCTACCTATGAGGGATTGAAACATCTTGACATACAATTCAATATCAACAAATGCCGCTAGTTTTTAGCCTACCTATGAGGGATTGAAACATCGGGTCAAACTGGAATTCGTCGCCGAAGTTATACCGTTTTTAGCCTACCTATGAGGGATTGAAACTATGCTTCCATAGATCTAAAATTCATAACCTCACCGTTTTTAGCCTACCTATGAGGGATTGAAACCTGGTCACCGGTCCGGGACATCCGCCGGGTCACAGTGTAGTTTTTAGCCTACCTATGAGGGATTGAAACTACTAGGTAAGATGGAAAGGAGGCCTTATGAAAAAATGTTTTTAGCCTACCTATGAGGGATTGAAACTAGAGACTGCTGCTTCGTGGCGCAACAGGCCAAAACTGGTTTTTAGCCTACCTATGAGGGATTGAAACTCCTGACGTCCTCGAGGACCTGGAAGCATGGTTCGGCGGGTTTTTAGCCTACCTATGAGGGATTGAAACTACAAAAATACATGCTCTCCAAGGAAGAAGCGGCGGCGGTTTTTAGCCTACCTATGAGGGATTGAAACTAGTTTGTGATAATCACTACCTGCTCTTCCTGCTCAAGCGTTTTTAGCCTACCTATGAGGGATTGAAACTTGTTCTAGGGGTTTGAGGCGGAAAAAGGAAATAAAAAGTTTTTAGCCTACCTATGAGGGATTGAAACCGAATCATGGAAGCCCCTACTGGATGGGCTGACCAGGTTTTTAGCCTACCTATGAGGGATTGAAACATGAGCGGATACAGGTAGGTGATTCGGGTTGATATTGTTTTTAGCCTACCTATGAGGGATTGAAACTTAGCTAATTCTAATAATTCCTTTGTTGTTATCTTTAGTTTTTAGCCTACCTATGAGGGATTGAAACTTCCTGAACGTCATAAAGATTGTGCTTGGCATTTACGTTTTTAGCCTACCTATGAGGGATTGAAACTTGACGACCCGATTAAAAACCGCCAGGAGGCGGATTCAGTTTTTAGCCTACCTATGAGGGATTGAAACTTCAACCCCTTTCAATGGGCAGTCTGACCGTCTACCTTCGTTTTTAGCCTACCTATAAGGGATTGAAACATCCTGGCGAAAACCCCCTTGTCAGCCTTCTTCACCTCCGTTTTTAGCCTACCTATAAGGGATTGAAACAGACTGAAAACAGATAGAATGAGGAGTAGTATTAAGTTTTTAGCCTACCTATAAGGGATTGAAACACTAAAAACCAGACACTAACAGCCAAAGCAATATGAGTTTTTAGCCTACCTATAAGGGATTGAAACGGGCAAAAACTTGATACAGGAATTTATTGACGGCATGTTTTTAGCCTACCTATAAGGGATTGAAACAAGATATTGTTGCAATTGCCGGCATGGTTGGGGGCTGGGTTTTTAGCCTACCTATAAGGGATTGAAACATTTATATAAATTTCCTCCCTCAAATTGCTAACGCAGTTTTTAGCCTACCTATAAGGGATTGAAACTTGCGCTACTGGCGCAACAACACGAAAAAACCCTGGTTTTTAGCCTACCTATAAGGGATTGAAACCGGATAACCAGGCTGCGGTCCGTATGCTGGAATAGCTGTTTTTAGCCTACCTATAAGGGATTGAAACACAAGTCGCACAACGCGACAGTATAATATAACCAAAGTTTTTAGCCTACCTATAAGGGATTGAAACCCGGCAAACCGGTCTACACATAGCATCCTCTCCCTTCAGTTTTTAGCCTACCTATAAGGGATTGAAACTCATGAAGCATTCCCCCAATCTTGTAGACTGGCAAGTTTTTAGCCTACCTATAAGGGATTGAAACTTAATGCGCTCTATGCCCTGGCCACGGAGGATGGATAGTTTTTAGCCTACCTATAAGGGATTGAAACACATGTTGACAAAATAATAATATAAATCCATAAAGAGTTTTTAGCCTACCTATGAGGGATTGAAATAACTAATTTCGGGATAGGGATGTTAGCGGTCAATAAATATACAGCTTTTCGGCCACCAAAAATACAGCAATTGACCACCTTTAAAATTGGAAATTATTTTAAGTGTTCAGTATTGTTTATCGGTGTTTTAACCTGTAGCTATCACCGGTCATATTAAACAGCTCGCATTTATGCATTAACCGGTCCAGCATGGCTGATGTGATGACCGGGTCTCCCAGGAATTCTCCCAATTCCTCAAAGCCTTTGTTGGATGTAATGATGATGGAGGTTTGCTGGTATAGCTTGTTTATCAGGCCAAAAAGCATATTGGCTTC